>CAVCAD010000144.1:0-4957 GCA_963600145.1 Bacteroidaceae bacterium | reverse complement strand
ATTACACTTTTATTAACCCACCCTTGTTTTTCAGAATTACTCATATAAATCTACTCCTTTCGAACTAAATTTTTTATAATAAAATCATGCGTTTTTTTATATTATACCAAATGACCCATAGTTTAACAATAAAAGCAAATTTAATGGGGAAATTATATTGGTGATTAATTGTGATACAAAATAATAATATTAAATATTGTAGAGAAGAATTAGAAATGACTCAACAAGAATTAGGTTATGTTTTTGGTGTATCTAGTTCTACAGTTGCAGGATGGGAAAATAATCATGATACAATGCCTTTAAATAAACTTGTTAAGTTTTCTAATCTATATAAGTATTCATTAGACTTCATTGTTGGTTTATCAAGAACAAATAACTATAAAGAAGTTAAACTTGATAAAAAGAAAATCGGTGCTAATTTAAAAGCAATAAGATCCAAGTTAGATTTATCTCAACAACAAGTAGCCGATGAATGTATGATTTCACAAACTGCATATAACAATTATGAAACAGGATTATATTTAATCAATACACTTACATTATACACTATTTGTTTAAAACATAAATTATCATATTTCTATGTGTCAAAAAGAAGATTACTCATCATCTTCCAAATAATAATCATCTTCCTCTAAATCTTCTTCTTCAAAATTCCACGGATCATAATTCCCCTTTTTTACTTCTTCTTTTTGCCAATCCTCTAATCCATAGTTATCAAGTTCTTCATCAGTATATTCACTATTATTGTTATTTTGCTGTTCATTCATAAATGAAAATAATCCAAATGCTTGTTGGCTTTTCTTCTTATCACTACCAAATAAATCATCAAATAATCCCATACTACTCACCCATACTCTCAATCAAAATCATTATTTGTTCTTTTGTTACATCAAAATTATCTAATGTATATTGTAAACATATTAATTTTTCTGTTAAACATAAGTCGTTCAAATCTTTATCCTTAACAAACTCAAGATTCTTCTTTTTTATGTCATTTTCTATTAAGTTATTCTCATATAAATATTGTTTCATTCCTTGAATATCTAACTTAGATAAATCGTTTTTTAATGATAATGCATTTATATTTAAAAATTCCTTTAAATAAATATCTTTATACAAGGGATAAATATTATTCAAATATAAATTGACGTCATTAATCTTGCAAAAATTATTTAACAAAAATATAAGTGGTCTTGCAACATCTTCATGTTTATATCCGTGTATACCAGTTCCTAAACTGCATAATAGTACATCTTTATAATTATGATTAACTATCTCATCAAGCATATTCTTATATGCTTTAATTAATTCATTAATTGGATCAGTTTCTTCATAACTTTTTGGTGCTAACACATGGATAATATTCATATTAAGATTAAAACCCGGAGTTATTCTAACTTCATTGTTAATCATTTCATTTTTATATGTATTATGGCAATATTCTTCTAACTGTTTTCCAGCATTTCTATAAATAACTCCACAAATTCCACTTCCATATGCCATATATTTATTTGTAGCATTTACAATTGCATCTTTATTTTTTGAGTTAAATATATAATCTCCTGTTAATAAAAACAATTTACCCATAGCATCTCCACTTTTCATAAATTATTATAACATAAAATGAGGATTATTTGTCCTCATTTCAAAAAAAAGTATATAATGAATCTTGGTGGTATCAATTCTGAAAAACTTTCAATACCTAAAAAAATATATCCTAGCGTAATTATAAATATTACTAGAGAAGGATATAATAAAGTGCATTAAAAAACCCCTGAAATTAGGGGAAGTCAACAAAAATGGTGTCCTCGGCACGATTCGAACGTGTGACCGACAGCTTAGAAGGCTGTTGCTCTATCCTGCTGAGCTACGAGGACATCCAACGAATTACATTATACACCAAGTAAACCAATTATTCAAGCGTTTTCAATTCTATTTCTTCTATTTCTTTACCATCTACTAAATATACAACAGTTTCTACATCATAATTTTCTTTAATACTCATATTTAAAGTATATTTAACTTCTTCTAATATATTATTTGAATATATATCATTAAATAATTTATCATTAAAAGATAAATACATTGTATTTTCTATAATTTCATAATTTTCAAGTTCTGAAGTAGTACTCAAATAACTACTTAAATTACTTTGATATAATATTGAACTCTTAAGTTCATTTACAATAATACTTATTTTATCATTATTATCATTATTAATAAATGTAACTGGTACATAATATGTATTTTCATTCTTATCATTTAAATAATATATAGTAGTCTTCTCTATATCATTTAAATTATTAAAATCATATTGTTTATTTATTCCATATTTTCTTGTAAGAGGCATATCAAGTTTTTTATTTGAAATAGGTAATTTATCTAATAATTTATCTTCAACATAAATATTTACTTTATTTATCTCATCAATATCTGTTATAGAATAAACAATTGCTTCTATCATTTTTTCTTCATTATCTTCACTAATATTTAAAATTTCTTTTGAAAAATAAATATTAATTAAATCATTTTCTAAAGTTAAATCTAATAATTTAGTATTACTTGGAATTAAAGGTTTAAAACCACTTAAAATATTATCTATCTTACTTGAATCTTCAATTAAATATTCTATTTTTTCTTTAACTAAATCAAGAACCTCTGTATTATCAAAATTTACCATAAGTTTTGAAACATAATCATATCTATCTAATAAATAAATACTTTTATAAATAAGATCTTCTTCATATTTAATATTATTAAATTCAAATGATTCATTATCATTATTTGGAAATGTATAAAAAAGCATTAACAATAATAATGCAGAAGTAGTAACACCTATTTTTTTTAAACTCATCTTCTTTAACATAAAACACCTCATAAAAATATATGAGATGTTTTAAATTTTATAACTTAATTTCTCCAAGTTTTATTAATTCAACTACAGCAACCGCTCTTCCCTTCACTCCTAATTTTTGCATAGCATTAGAAATATGGTTTCTAACAGTTTTTTCACTAATAAATAACTCACTAGCTATATCTTTAGTACTTTTATTCATAACTAAAAGTTTAAAAACTTCTTTTTCTCTTTTTGTTAATATGTTATTCACCCTTTTTTCACCTTCTATTTCTTTATATTTATATACTATGAAAACTAAATAAAAAGGTGAATGTTTTTATTCTTCAAACTTTACAGTTATAAATTTTTTATCTTCATATTCTTCTTGTACACACCTCATAATGTTATTCGCAAGAGTAGCGTTATGCTCTTTTGAATTAATTACAACTTTAATATTATCATTATCTATTTCTATATAAGACTTAATTTTAAATTTATCAGATATTTTATCTTCAAGAATTTCTTCTTTACCTTTTGTTAAATTAAGTACTTTTAATTCTTCATAAACTTGATTTCTTTCTTCTGTAGATAATTCTTCTTTTGTAAGTTCAGACTCTAAATTCTTCATAGCACTTTCTAATTCTTCATCTCTTAATGCTCTCATTGAAATAAATTTATCACTTTCACTTACATCAACACTTATTTCACTATTAACTGTTTTTACATCTTCAATATTTTTTAAAAACTGACTAGGCATAGTAATATAATATATTCCTAGTATTAAAATCAAACTAAATAATGTTATAAACCAAAGACTTTGTTTATTTATCATAATTTTTCCTCCACTACTTAATAATATAAATAATAAGAAAAAATATTACACTTAACATAAATTTTTTAAAAACATAAAATACTATTGGTGATTTTATGCTTAATACATTTATAAATTATAATTATTTAAATCAAACTATAATTTGTTCCTTAATTGCTTTTTTATCAACAACTTTAGGAAGTTTAGTAGTTTATTTCTTTAAAAAAGTTAATAAAACTATTCTAGATATTTTTTTAAGTTTATCTACTGGTATTATGCTTTCATCTACAATATTTTCATTAATAATACCTGCGGCTGAAATAACAGAAAAAAACACATTTATATATTTTTTAACATTAATTGGATTTATACTTGGAGCATTATTTATAATAATTACAGAGAAATTATTTAATAATAAAATAAATAATAAAAATAAATCATTAATTATTTCAATGACACTTCATAATATACCTGAGAGTATGTCAGTTGGAATTGCTTTTGCTAGTGCACATTTTCAAAATGATAATTCTCTTTTAGCATCAGCAATATTATTATCTATTGGAATTATTATTCAAAATTTTCCAGAAGGAGCAGCTATAAGTTTACCTCTTAAAAGAAATGGATATTCTAATAATAAAGCTTTTTTATGGGGAATGATAAGTGGTATAGTTGAACCAATAAGTGCTGTTGTTGGAGCTATAATAGCATTTAAATTTAAATTTATTTTACCCATTTCTCTTACACTAGCATCTGGTGCTATGTTATTTATTATAATTAAAGAATTAATACCAGAAAGTCAAAATAATAAATATAAGAATCTAACTGCTTTTATAAGTTTATTTGGTTTTATTATAATGATGTTATTAGATAACCTTTTTTAAATAATAGTAATAATCTTATATTAATCTCATAAATTTATAATGATAAAATAAAGGAGAGATTATATGAATAAGAAAGAAATTATAGAAAGTATTTCTAACAAAGGTAATGGAGAAATATATTTAGGTGTAGTTGGTTCTGTTAGATCTGGTAAAAGTACTTTTATTAAAAGATTTATTGAAACTTTAGTTGTACCTAATATTGAAGATGAATATGATAAGAAAAGATGTTTAGATGAAATTCCACAAACTGCTCAAGGAAAAACAATAATGACAATAGAACCAAAATTTGTACCAAGTAGTGGAGCTAATATTAAAATAGATGGTTTTCAAACAAATATTAAACTTGTAGATTGTGTAGGATATATAATAGATAAAGCACAGGGATATACTCTTACTGATGGAAGTCCTAGAATGATTAAAACACCATGG
>CAVCAD010000143.1:0-11375 GCA_963600145.1 Bacteroidaceae bacterium | reverse complement strand
AAAAACATCATTTATTAAAAATGGTGTTTTTTAATTATATCTTTCAAATCTTTTAAATTCTTCTTCATCCTCAAGATCAGTTTCAGATAATTCAGTTAATATCTTTTTTTGTTCTCTTGATAGTTTCCTTGGAATAATTAATTTAAGTACAACATAGAAATCTCCATCTCTACCCCAAGAATCACTTTGAATACCCTTTCCTTTTATTCTTAAGATATCCTCTGGTTGACTACCTTCTTTTATTTTTAAATTTACTGTACCATTTAAAGTATTTATTTCTTTTGTAGTGCCTAACGTTAAATCAGTAAATGTTACAGGAAGATCAACATAAATATCAAGTCCATCTCTTTTATATATTGCATGTTTTTTTACATTAATTTCAATGTATATATCACCATTAGGTCCACCATTTCTTCCGGCTTCACCTTTTCCAGATAATTTTAATTGTTCTCCTGTATTTATTCCCTTTGGAATAGTTATTTCTATCTTCTTTTTAGATTTTAAATGTCCTTTACCATTACAATAACTACATTCTTTACTAAATCTTATACCATTACCAGAACATTTTGGACAAGTTGTTTTTGTTTGAATAGTGCCAAGTAAAGTCCTTGTTTCTGAAATTACAAAGCCTCTTCCTCCACATTCAGAGCAGGTTTCTTCTCCTGTGCCACCTTTTCCACTACAATATTCACAAGTATCATTAAGTTCAATGTTAATTTCTTTTTTTGCTCCAAATGCTGCTTCTTCAAATGTAACATCCATTGTATATTCTACATCTGCTCCTTTAGTTTTAGCATTTGTGTTTCTTGCTCCTGATCCAAAGCCACCAAACGGTGAAGAAAAACCACCACCAAATATGTCATCAAATATGCTAGAAAAATCAAAGTTTCCATAATCAAACCCTGCTCCTGCATTAGAATAACCATTATTATCAAAAGCACTATGACCAAATTGATCATATTTAGCTTTTTTATCTTTATCCGATAAAACAGAATATGCTTCTTGTGCTTCTTTAAATTTTTCTGCTCCATCAGCATCTTTACATACATCTGGATGATATTTCTTAGCTAACTTTCTAAATGCACTCTTTATTTCTGCTTCGCTAGCATTTTTATCAACACCTAAAACATCATAATAATCTCTTTTTGCCATAATTAACTCCTATTTATTTAATATTTTATATTCATTTAAAAGTTTATCAAAATAATTTATTGCATTTTGAATAACAGTTTTATCTTCCATATCTACCCCTGCTACCTTAAGTGCTTCAATCGGATAAACACTACTACCTAATTTTAAAAATTTAATGTAATTTTCAACTGCTCCTTTTTCACCATTAATTATCTTACTTACAATAGCAATACTAGCACATATACCAGTAGCATATTTATATACATAAAATGGTGTATAAAAATGTGGAATTCTTGCCCATTCAATTTCTATTTCTTTATTAACATTAACATCTTTTCCAAAATATTTTTTATTTAATTCATAATACTTTGAATTTAATAAATCATAAGTTATAACTTCTCCATTTTGATTATCACTATGAATTTCTTTTTCAAATTCAGCAAACATAGTTTGTCTAAATAAAGTTGCTCTAATAAGTTCTAATGTTTTATCTAATATATACATTTTTTCTTTTTTACTACTAGAATTATTTAATACATAATTTGCAAGTAATAATTCATTAACAGTAGATGCAACTTCTGCTATAAATATGCTAGTATCATGATATACATATGGATTATTTTCACAAGAATATAATCCATGCATAGCATGACCAAGTTCATGAGCAAGAGTAGAAACATCATCATATTTACTACTATAATTTAATAATACATAAGGATGCTGTGTATATATTGTACTTGAATATGCACCACTTCTCTTTGATTCATGTGGCATATAATCAATATAACCATTATCAAACATAAACTTTAATTTATCAGTATAATCCTTTCCAAATACTTTAAAAGTATTTAGAATTAATTCTTTTGCTTTTTCTAAAGTATATTTTTTACTTTTAACATTTGTCATACTAACATAAACATCATATAAATTTAATTCTTTATAACCTAGTTTTTCTTTCTTATATTTATAATATTTATGTAAAATATTTATATTTTTATTAACAGTATCTACTAAGTTTGTATAAACAGTTTCTGGTATATTCTCATTAAATAAACTATATTCAAGTGAACTTTTATAATTTTTAAGAAGAATATAATTATATAAATTTACAACTAAGTGATTATATGAAATAGATAAAACATTTTGATAATTACTATATGTATTATGTAATGTCATAAATGCATCTTTTCTTACTCTTTTATTTTTACTTTGTAAAAATAATGAATAATTATTATTAGATAATTTTATTTTATTACCTTTTTCATCTTTAATAGTTTTAAAATCAATATCATTATCTCTAAGAACACTACTTATTTCACTTGGAGTTTCAAAAGATGAAGACATCATACTTAGAACTCTTTCTTCTTTTTCACTTAAAGTATGATCTTTATATCTAAATAAATTTTCAAACATAAAATGATATTCTTTTAATTTCTCATTTTCTTTTTCAAATTTATTTATTGTATTCATATTTTTAGAAAGTAATTCTGGCATAATATATGATGTTTTTTCACTTAATAAAACATTATATTTATCTAATAATCCACATAATTTTTGTGCATTACTATCCTTTAAATTAACATCTTTGTTTAAATAAGCATAAAAACTTAATTTAGAAAATAATATTTCCATTTCATCTTCTAATTTTAGCACTTCATATAAAGTATTTGAATTTGAATATAATTTTCCTTTATATTTATATATTTTATTAATAATATTTTCTAATTTTTTATAATCTTCTTCCCATAACTTTTCAGTTTTATATATCTTTTTTAAATCCCACTTTAATTTATCATCTATTTCTTCTCTTTTCATATTTATCCTTTAAATTATTTTTAAACTATAAATTGTAGGCTCTCTTATTTAAGAGCCTACAACAAATTTATTTTTCTTCATATTGTGCTTCTTTAACTTTGCTATCTTTATTATCTGATGTTTCATTGTTATCGTTATTAGCACTTTCTTGACTTGCTTTATTTACCTCTTCATAAACTCGACTAGATAAACTCATTGCTTTTTCTTTTAAAGCTTCTGTTTTAGATTTAATATCTTCTACATCACTCTTTTCTAGAGAAGATTTTAAATTGTTTATAAGTTCTTCTATATCTTTCTTTTCTGAATCAGAAACTTTATCGCCTAAGTCTTTAATAGCTTTTTCAGTTGTGAAAATCATTTGTTCAGCATCATTTCTTACTTCTGCTTCTTCTTTTTTCTTTTCATCTGCTTCTTTATTTGCTTCAGCTTCTTTCATCATTCTATCTATTTCATCATCTGATAAATTAGTATTAGATGTGATTGTAATTGCTTGTTCTTTATTAGTACCCAAATCTTTTGCCTTTACATTAACAATACCATTAGCATCTATATCAAATGAAACTTCTATTTGAGGTACTCCACGTGGTGCTGGTGGTATATTAGTAAGTTGGAATCTTCCAAGAGTTTTGTTATCAGCAGCCATTGGTCTTTCACCTTGAAGTACATGTACATCTACAGCAGGTTGATTATCAGCGGCTGTTGAGAATATTTGACTCTTTGTAGTTGGAATTGTAGTATTTCTTGGGATTAAAACTGTCATAACATTTCCAAGAGTTTCAATACCAAGTGATAATGGTGTAACATCAAGAAGAACTAAATCATCAACTTCACCTGTTAAAACTCCACCTTGAATAGCAGCTCCCATTGCTACAACCTCATCAGGGTTAACTTCTTTTGAAGGTTCTTTTCCAAGTTCTCTTTTTACAAGTTCTTGAACACATGGAATACGAGTTGAACCTCCTACTAATATTACTTTATCTATATCACTTTTTTCAAGTTTTGCTTCTTTTAATGCATCTCTTACTGGTTTAACAGTACTTTCAACTAAATCTCTAATTAAATCTTCAAATTTTGCTCTACTTAAAGTCATCTCTAAATGAAGTGGTCCATTAGCCCCTTGTGTGATAAATGGTAAACTAATTTGTGTACTTACTACACCAGATAAATCTTTCTTTGCTTTTTCTGCTCCTTCTTTTAATCTTTGCATAGCAAGTTTATCAGTACTTAAGTCAATTCCATTTTCTTTTTTGAACTCTGAAATTAAATAATCCATAATTAATTTATCAAAGTCATCTCCACCAAGTCTATTATTTCCACTTGTTGCTTTAACTTCAAATACTCCATCACCAATTTCAAGTATTGAAACATCAAATGTTCCTCCACCTAAATCATATACCAAAATTGTTTGTGTTTTATCTTGTTTATCAAGACCATATGCAAGTGCTGCAGCTGTTGGTTCGTTAATAATTCTTTCAACCTCTAAGCCTGCTATTTTACCTGCATTTTTTGTAGCTTGACGCTCAGCATCATTAAAGTATGCTGGAACAGTGATAACTGCTTTATTTACTTCAGTTCCTAAATATGCCTCAGCACTTTTTTTCAAATTCATAAGAATTTTAGCACTTATTTCTTCTGGTGTATATTCCTTTGAATTTGCTTTTACTTTTTCTTTAGTTCCCATCTTTCTTTTAATTGAACTAATTACATCAGTTGATGTTAAAGCCTCACGCTTTGCAACATCTCCTACTTTCTCTTCTCCATTTTTAAATGATACAACACTTGGAGTAGTTCTATTGCCTTCAGCATTTGGAATAACTTTTGCAACTCCTCCCTCTAAAACTGCAACACAACTATTTGTTGTACCTAAATCTATACCTATAATTTTACTCATTTTTATCAATCCTTTCCTTTTCTATTTTTTATTTTTTTATCTTGATATCTTTCATCTAAAAATCCATCAATAACTTCTTCTATATAAGTAGATTCAAGTTCATCTACAGCCTTTTGTTCTTCAGGTGTTAAATCTTTAAATACATTTTGTATTTCGAAGACCATTTCTGACATTGACATTTCATTTTCTCTACCTACTCTAGAAAAATACTCTTTTAACAATCCCTGCATTCTTAATGAAGCAATATCTATATTTTTCTGACTAAGATTTTCGTTTGTTTGAAAATGCATTGACATTTTTTTCGCATAAGCACATCCAAAATTATCTACAATTACTTGTTCATCATATGTTAAACCTTTAAATAATTTTTGCATTTCAAAAATCAATTCTGACATTGACATTTCATTTTCTTTGCCAACTCTAAAGTAATATTCTAATACTAACCTTTGCATTTTATATAAAGCATCACTTACATTTTCATTCACTTTAGATGCTGCTTCATTATAATAATTCAAATATGTTACATCAGTATCATTAAGTTCAGTAAATTTTTCTTTACTCGAAAGTAAACTTAGTAATTTATATTTATTATTTATATCCATTATTTATTTACCTTTACCATAGCATGTCTAATTACTTTATCTTTATACATATAGCCTTTTGTAAAAACCTCAAGTACCACATTCGCAGGTTTTGTTTCATCATGTTCAACCATAACTGCCTCTGCATATAATGGATCAAATTCTTTACCTAAACAGTCAATTTCTTTTACATCATTTTCTTCAAGTATATGCATCATGTTTGAATATATGATTTTAAATCCACTTAAGAATTTACTAACTTCATCAGATAAATCATTATCATCCATTTTTATTGCTCTTTCAAAATCATCAGTAACATGAACAAAATCTTTTATAATCTTTTCTCCTTCATACTTTAAAAGATTAGTTTTTTCTTGTTCACTTCTATTTCTCATATTTACAAATTCAGCTTGAAGTCGTAAATATTTATCTTCTAATTCTTTATTTTTACTAGTTAATTCTTCTATCTGTTTTTTTAAATTATTTTTCTTTATTTTCATTACTTTTTTTATTTCTTTATTATCATTCACTTTTTCTTATTCACCTTCTAGTTCTTTCTATATTATTTTTTATATACTCAAGTAGTTTTACTACTCTATCGTATTCCATTCTTTTAGGTCCTATGATAGCTATAGTTCCCTCATCATTATCAGTTTTATAATTTGTTTTAATAATAGTTACATTATCATCAAACTCATTCTCTTTACCAATATATACCTTAACCCCATCAGTAGTTTCTTCAATTTTACTCACTATATCTTTGCTTTCAAATTTACTAACAATATTTTTAATATCATCAACTTTACTCCATTCAGGTTGTTTTAATATATTGCTTTTACCTGTAAAATGAACACTTTTTTCACTTGAAAAATTTGATAGTGCTTCATAAAATGCATTATATAGCATTTCATAATTTTTAACATAATTACCTATTATAGGTTTAATTTCAAACTCAAGTTTACGACCAACATCATTAATTGCTGTTCCAACTAACATTTTATTAAGCAGTTCAGTAGTTTTCATAATTTCGCTTGTATCAATATTTTCTTCTATTTTAAGTTTTTTACTTTCAACATATCCTGTATTAGTTATAACAATAACTATAATATTATTTTTATCTATTGGTACAACCTCTACCTTTTCAAGCAAATTATCTCTTGACTTACTACCTAGCACAACCGCTGTATAATTTGTAATATCACTCACTATTTCAAGTGACTTAGCAATCGTATCGTTTAAATTAAGTTCGTTGTTTGAGAAAATAGTTTGTAATTTCAAAACATCTTCTCCATTTAAATCCTTAGGCTCCATCAAATTATCTACGTAATATCTATATCCGCTTTCAGATGGAATACGTCCGGAAGATATATGCGTTTTTTCTAGATATCCTTGACTTTCTAGATAAGCCATGTCATTTCTAATAGTTGCAGAAGAACATTTGAATTTTTTGCAAAGCCCTTTGCTACCAACAGGGCGAGCAGTTTTGACATATTCTTCAACTATTGCTTTTAATACTTCATTTTGTCTAGTTACTAACATATTACCTCCTTTAGCACTCATTTCTCATCAGTGCTATTTACATTATAATATTATATGTTAGCATTGTCAATATATGAGTGCTAATTTTTTTAAAAAAATAAATAAGTTTTACTAATATAACTTATTTACTACACTCACTTTCATTTTCAATATACTGTGCATCATATACATTAATACCTTTTTTTGTTATTACAACGCATAAGTTATTTAAACTTTCTTTAGTTTCTGAATTTATAACACAACCATATTCACTACTACAATTATCACTACCATACTTTACATCTGGATTTAAATAATCATTAATAATTAACTCTTCTATTGTAACTTGTATACTATCTCCTACCATTTTAAAAGATTTAGAATTATCAAGACCATATAACTTAGATGCCTCTAATATTAATTCTTTTTTCTTTTCATATGCCCTTGAATTAACTTTACTACGTATACTTAAAAATGTTGGGAGTACTACGGATACTATAACCGCTAAAATTGATACTATTATTAAAACTTCAACTAAAGTAAAACCTTTTTTCTTCATTTTATTCACCAATCTCTCTTTTACTTAAGATATGTTATCTTCAGTATTAAAGTATCATATTTTCCATTTTAATACAAGATAATGTTAACCTTGATTTTTAAATTTGAGTTAGATATAATAATTTTAATATTTATAAGGAGGATATATTATATGAATGAAAATTGTATGGGATGTAACTTATGTAATAAAGGACAAGAAATTGAATTAAAAGAAAAGCTTATAGTTGAAGAAGAAAAATGCATTGGCTGTGGAATGTGTGTTGGTCAAAATCCAGATTATTTTGTTTTCAATGATTTAGGACATTCTGAAGTTATCAAAGAAGATGTAGCAAGTGAAGATAAAGCGTCTCTTCTTGAAATAATTGAAATGTGTCCAACTGAAGCAATTAGAATTCAAGAAGAAAAATAAAACAATAAAAAATAATTTGAAATTAAAATCAAATTATTTTTTTTATTAACATTATACTAAGTTCCATATTCTTATCTAAATATGGAATTAAGATAAATTTAACTAATAATATTATTATTAAACCTATAATACAAGTCTTTAATATATTCCTCATTTTTCAGCATCACCACTTACTAAATTATAAAGTTTATGAATCTCCTTTATATTTAACCTTCTATATTCTCCTTTAGCTAGTCCATTTATATTTAAAAAAGCAAACTCTGTTCTTTTAAGTTTTAAAACTTTATATCCTAAAACCTCAAACATTTTCTTAACTTGATGATTCCTGCCTTCACTTATCTTAAGTTCAACAACACAATAATTTTTATTTTTTTCTTTAATTTTTACTTTCGCAGGTTTTGTTTTTTTCTGTTCTATTACTACACCACTTTTTAATTTATACAAATCAGGAACACTAAGTATTTTATCTATCTTAGCAACATATGTTTTTTCTATACCATATTTAGGATGTATTAATTTATTAGCTAGTTCTCCATCATTAGTAAGTAAAAGTAGTCCAGTTGTGTCAAAATCAAGTCTACCTACTGGAAATATTTTTTCTTCTGTTTCTATTAAATTTACAACAGTATTTCTATTTTTGTCATCTTTTACACTACTTATAACACCACTTGGCTTATTGAGAAGATAATAAACTTTATCTGCTGGCTTCAAAAGTTTATTATCAACTAAAATTTCTTCTTTGCCAGTCACTTTGTACCCAAGTTCTTTTATAACTTTTCCATTTACAACAACTTTTCCATTTAAAATTAATTCTTCACTTTTTCTTCTAGATGCTACTGAGCATCTACTCATATATTTTTGTAATCTTTCCATACATAAATTATATTTTAACTATTTTAAAAATACAAGAACTTTATTTCCAAAATAATAATATTTTCTTTAATTTACTAATTTTATTTTCTTTAGTTGTATAATAAATAGTTTCTTCATGAATTATTTTATTATTAAAAATTACTTGAACAACACCTGCTTTAGAAGTATCTTTCTTATTTTTACTAATTATTACATTTAAATTTACTTTTTCTTTTTCTAAGTCATTTAAAAGCATATAAAAATCATTCTTTATATATAAATAACAATTCTTATAATTATCATCTTTTAAAGAAAAAGTATATTTATCTAATATTTTATATTTTTCATATTTATTAAAATATTTTTCATAAAGTGCTTTATGCGTATTAAATCTATCAGTATCTTTAATAGTTACTACTATTAAATTTTTATTATCTTTTGTTGCTGAACTTACAAATACATGTTTACTTGATGTAGTATATCCAATCTTACCTCCAGTTGAGTATTTATAAGTTAAAAGTAAATCATTTTTATTATACCATTTATATGTATTTAGATTAGTCTTAGTAAAATATTTCCTTGAAGAAGTTATTTTTCTAAAAACACTATTTTTCATAGCATATCTCATAAGTAAAGCAAGATCATATGATGTTGAATAATTTTTAGTATCTTCATCTAATCCATGAGGATTTTTAAATATAGAATTATACATTTTTAATTCTTTTGCTTTTATATTCATAAGCTCTATAAATTTATCATATCCAGTAGTATTTTTAGCTATTACTATGGCTGCATCATTACCACTTCTTAGTAATAAACCATATAATAAATCTTCAAGTGTAATAATTTCTCCTTCTTTTATATATATCATTGAACCATAAGCTTGTTTTATTTCATCGCCTACTTCTATCATACTATTTAAATTGCCATTCTCTAAAGCAATTATTGCTGTCATTATTTTTGTAGTAGATGCGATTAACATTTTTTCATTATTATTTTCACTTGCTAAAACTCTACCTGAATCTGCATCCATAACCGTATATGAATAAGTCCAAGCACTAACATTAGTAATATAGAATAATAAAAAAATAAGCAATAAAATCTTTTTCATCATTATTATTTATGCTTATTTTTTTCTTTTATGTATACTATTCATACTATTTTCTTGTATCATTGATAGTATATCTAGTAGATGTATTATCCATTTCTAATTCTGTTTCTTTTATTTTTTCACAAATGATATCATCTAATGTATTAAATTCAACTTCAAACGGTATTTTTTGTTATTTTAATACTGCTTTATTAAGCATGTTTATTGCTGATGAAGCATTCATTCCAACACTACTACAAAATTACTCATTTTTTTATCATTTACATCTCTTTTTACATTTAAAATTTCATATAATACTTATATAAAAAATTTTTAATATATTTTTTCATCATTTTCTTTATATTCTTTAAATAATTCTAAACATTTTTCATGACTTATTTGTTTTATATTTAAAATATTACTATCTTTATTTTTGATAAAATCATAAATAAAATTATCTCTAAAACCAATTGCTTTTGCATCAATTAAATCTGTACCATAATAAACTTCTTTAATGTTTGACCATATTATTGCTGATAAGCACATTGGGCATGGATAGCCTGTTGCATAAAGTGTGCAGCCTGATAAGTCATATGTTTTAAGTTTTTTTGATGCATATCGAATAGCTAATATTTCAGCATGTGCTGTTGGATCATATGATTGTAAAACTAAGTTGGATGCAACACTTATAATATTTCCATTTTTGTCAGTAATTACAGCACCAAATGGTCCGCCTTTCTTTTCGTTCATTGTTTTTCTTGCTTCATTTATACCTAATGCCATTATATTTTCTTTATTCAATTTAATCACCATAATTATTTTACAAAATTTAAAAAACTTATGCAAATCATTTTGCATAAGCGTATGAAGTATTTTCCCTGCCGTTTTTCAAAAGTAGACTTGTCAATATAACCAAAAATTAAAATTCTACTAATTCCTGAAATTTTTATCAAAAAGTATTTTATTTATTTAATAAGAAATCAATTATATTTTTATGTATAATACCATTTTGTGAAAAATCAAATGTATCACATGAAATAACATATTTAGGATAATTATCCTGAATATTATTAAAAACACCAAACTCTCTATCTATAATTTCATCATTTAAATGATATGACACCTGATAATATTCTCTTTCATTAAATTTTGTAGTGATGAAATCAATTCTACCGGTTTCTAATGCACCAATTTTAACATCATAACCTCTAGAAATTAATTCATTATAAACAATATTTTCTAAGTAAGCACCCATTTGTTTTTTTCTTTCATTATTAACAATCTGTCCTAAACCTAAATCAGTTAAATAATATTTATATTTACCATTTAATATTCTTTTACCACGTACATCATATCTATCTGCTTTATTTATAAGCATTGCTCTACACATATATTCTAAATAATTATATATAGTTATTTTAGAGACTTCGATATTATCACTTAATAAATAATTTGATAAACTTTCAGCAGAAAATGTTTGAGAAGGAGTTGTAACAATAAAAGTTAATATTTTATTAAATAAATCTAAAT
>CAVCAD010000142.1:0-2273 GCA_963600145.1 Bacteroidaceae bacterium | reverse complement strand
ATATAGTGGAGTTAATGAAAATGAACTTAAATTACTTAAAGAATTTAATAAAAATATATTTTGTATTACAATTAATAAAGATAACTTAAATATGTGTATGAAAAATAAAATAAATACAATTAAAACTTTAAAAATATTTAATAAAAATTTATATAATAGTGTAAAGTCAAATGTAGAAAATGGTGATATCATATTATTAACAGGAAGTAAAGAAATTATTAAGGATTTTGATGTTATTGTTAACTTTATTAATGCAAAAGGATTAAAAATAGTAAGTATTTTTGAATTATTAGAATAAATATTATTTGACTTTAGTATTTTAACATTTTAAAATATATATAAGGAAGATTATATCTTCTAAATAATAAAAAATGGAGGAGAAAGAAAATGAATGATGTTGTTTTCTCCATTTTGCTTGTAGTTATTGGATTATTTTTGGGAGCAATTTTAGTTATTGTTTATAATAAAATAAAATATAATAATACTGAAAAAGAAGCTGATAAATTAATCGCCGATGCTAAAAAAGAAGCAGAAAGGCTAAAAAGAGATAATATTCTTGAATTAAAAGAAGAATCATTTAAATTAAAGCAACAAACAGATGCTGAAATAAAAGATAAAAAGAAAGAATTAAATGATTTAAATTTAAGAATAGATAATCGTGAGAAAAGTTTAGATAAACGTGATGAAGTTTTAACAGAAAGAGAGAAGACTTTAGATAAAAGAGATAAAGATTTATTAGTAAGACAAAATGAAATTCAAGAAAAGAATGCAAAAGTGGAGGATGTTCTTAAAGAACAAATTGAATTATTAGAAAAAATTTCTACTTATTCAAAAGAAAAAGCTAAAAGTTTTATTATGAAAAGAGTAGAAGAGAGCATGAATAAAGAAATTGCTCAGTACTTAAAGGAAAGGGAAAATGAGGCGGAGTTAGAAGCTGATAAAAAAGCAAAAGAATACTTGATAAGTAGTATGCAAAGATATTCTAACGATGTTACAAGTGAACAAACAGTATCAACGGTAGTTTTACCTAATGATGAAATGAAAGGTAGAATTATCGGAAGAGAAGGAAGAAATATTAGAACTATTGAGGCAATAACTGGTGTAGATTTAATAATTGATGATACTCCTGAAGTAATAGTTTTATCTTCTTTTGATCCTTTAAGAAGAGAAATTGCTAAAGTTACTTTAGAGACTTTAATAAAAGATGGTAGAATACATCCAGCTAGAATAGAAGAGATTTATGATAAAGTTTGCGAAGACTTTAAATCAATTATTAGAGAAAAAGGTGAGGAAGCATTATTTGAACTTGGAATTGCTAAAGTATCACCTGATTTAGTTCAACTAATAGGTAAATTATATTTTAGAACTAGTTATGGTCAAAATGCTCTTCAACATTCTAAAGAAGTTGCACATTTAGCAGGACTTATGGCTGGAGAACTTAAAGAAAATGTAGCACTTGCTAAAAGAGCAGGTTTACTACATGATATAGGAAAAGCAATAGATTTTGAGGCAGAAGGAAGTCATGTTGAATTAGGTGCTAATATTGCTAAAAAATATGGTGAAGATGAAGTAGTTATTAATGCTATTGAATCACATCACGGAGATAAAAAACAAACAAGTATAATATCTGCTCTTGTTCAAATAGCAGATGCTCTTAGTGCTGCTAGACCTGGGGCAAGAAATGATAGTTTAGAAAATTATGTTAAAAGATTAGAAGAACTTGAGAATATAGCAAACAATATACCAGGTGTAGAAAAAACATTTGCTATGCAAGCAGGTAGAGAACTTAGAGTTGTTGTAAAACCTGAAGAAGTTGATGATTTAACAAGTTATAAAATAGCTAGGGATATTAAAGAAAATATTGAAAATGAAATGCAATATCCTGGAACTATAAAAGTTGTAGTTATTAGAGAAACTAGAGCTGAAGAAATAGCAAAATAGATATATTTTGCTATTTATATTGGAGTAAGAATGGAAAATAAATTAAAAGAACTAGAAAATTATGCTAAAGAAAATAATATTCCTATTATGGAAAAAGAAGGAATTGAATTTTTAACTGATTATATAAAAAAGCATAATATAAAAAATATTTTAGAAATAGGAAGTGCTATTGGATATTCTGCTATTAAAATGGCATTAATAAATAATAGTATTAATGTAACTACTATAGAAAGAGATAAAAGTAGATATGAAGAAGCAGTTAAAAATATAAATAAATTTAATTTAAATAATAGAATTAATATTATTAATAAAGATGCTTTAGATATTACTTT
>CAVCAD010000141.1:0-9888 GCA_963600145.1 Bacteroidaceae bacterium | reverse complement strand
TGGATTCGTAGTGCAGATTCTGGTTCAAATGGTTATTTCTTTCGAGTAGGAACGGGAAGAAATAGTACTTCTAATGTAGCATATGGAGTTTCCCCAGCATTTAGAATTATTAAATAAAAAACCTCAAGTTGAGGCTTTTTTATTAGTGTGCAGGTTTATGATCTAAATCTATAAATAAAAGTGCAATATTTATTATACCTGCTACTGATATTAAACTATATATAACTCTAGATAGTAATGTCATATCTCCAAATATTGATTTTACTAAGTCTATATTAAATAGTCCTACCATTCCCCAGTTAATCGCCCCAATTATTGTTAAACATAAGCATATTTTTTGTAAAATATTCATTTTGTCCTCCTTACTAATATTATTTTAAACAAAATAATATATTTTATTCATAATAAGTAAAATTTTAAAATATAATTTTAGTGTTAGTAAAGGAGGAAAAATATTGAAGAAGTATATATGCATTATATTTATGTGTTTGTTATTCGCAGGTTGTAATAAAGAAAGTGATGAAAGTTATGTAAATAAATTTTCAAAAATGCTTTCTAATAACGATACATATCTTTTAGAAGCCGAAATGGAAATATATAGTAATGAAAGTAGTTATAATTATGATGTTGTTGTTAACTATATGAAAGGAGATTTTTATAAGGTATCACTTAAAAACAAAGACACTTCTCATGAACAAATAATACTTAAAAATGAAGATGGTGTATATGTAATAACACCTGCTCTTAACAAAAGTTTTAAATTTCAAAGTGAATGGCCTTATAATAGTAGTCAATCTTATATACTTGATGTAATACTTAAGGATATGAAAAATACTGAAAACAGGAAGTATGAAGTAAATGAAAATAATGTTATATTTGAAACTTCAGTTAATTATCCTAATAATACACTTTTAAAAACACAAAAAATTACTTTTGATAAAGAAATGAATTTAAAAAGTGTAATAGTTATGGATAGTGAAGGTAAAAAACAAATAGGTGTTACAATTAAAAATATTAATTTTGATGCAAATATAAATAAAACTGATTTTCTACTAGAAAATAACATTAAAGATGTGCAAAAAGATAATATAGAAACAACATCAAAACTAGATAGCGTATTATATCCTATGTATATTCCAAGTGGTACTACTTTTAAAAGTGAAGAAATATTAAATGAAGATGCCAGTGAACGTGTTATTCTTACATTTACAGGAGAAAAACCTTTCATACTTGTTGAGGAAGTAGGAAAAATAAGTGATGAATTTGAAATTAATAGTAGTCCAGGAGACCTTGTATTTTATGAAAACATTTTAGGTAGTATTACTGAAACTTCACTTTCTTGGACAAATAATGGAATAGAGTATTACTTAGTAGGTGAAAACTTAACTTCAAATGAACTATTATCTATCGCAACAAGCACTATGACAGTAAGTAGTATAGTTAAATAAGGAGGGATAAAAACTATGAATGAAATTATACCATTTAAAAAAAGTATTTTATTTAAAACAGCGATATCTAGTATTAGTGATATAAATTTATCTTATGATTATAAAATAAATGATGATATTATAGAAGGTAATTTTGATTTATATGGTTCATATAAAATGACAGAAGCTAGTGTTAATACTGAAGAATTTATATATAATATTCCATTTTCAATCGCACTTAGTGATAGAATAGATAAAAATAGTATTAATTTAGAACTTGATAATTATAACTATAATATTAAAAAAGATGTTCTTGAACTTGATATAAATTTAAAATTAAATTATGAAGAAATAGAAGAATCTAATATAGAAAATACTCTTGATAATATAGTAATAGAAAATAATAATCCTATTCAAAATATAGAAATTACTAATGATTCATTAATTACTAATATTAAAGAAGAAAATGAAATTAATAAAGAAACACTTTCTACATTAACTAATGCTTTTATAGATGATATAGATGAAATTGAATATAAAGTACATATTATTAAAGAAAATGAAACTATAGAAAGTATATGTAATAAATATAAAATAACACTTGATGATGCTAAAAAATATAATGATATTACAAATTTAAATATAAATGATAAATTAATATTTCCTATAAATAATGAATAAATTTAAAGGTAAATCTAAGATAATTGATAATAAATATGTAATAAAAAATACAAATAAAGATTTAAGAGAACTATATAATTATTTAAATGAAAGAAATTTTGATATGCATCCTTATATATATGATATAAATGATAAAGAAATAAGAACTGAATATATAGAAGAAACTAATAATATAGAATATGAATTAGCACTAGCAGATGTACTTAGTAATTTACATTATAAAACTACTAAATTAAAAGATGTAAGTAAAAGAAAATATAAAGAAATATATGATAAATTACTTAGTAATATTAGTTATTTAACTTTATATTATGATGAATTTATAAAAAAAATAGAACCTAAAAAATATATAAGTCCATCTGAATATTTATTTGAAAGGAATTTCTCTTTAATAAATTATTTACTTTCATATTCAAAAAATACATTAGATAATTGGTATCAATTAGTAGAAAATAAAGAAAAAGAAAGAGTAGTTATAGTACATAATAATTTAAAAAAATCTAAAGTTTTAAGATCTGATAAAAATTATTTAATAGGGTTTGATAAATATTTGGTTGATACACCTGTTATAGATTTATATAAATTATATATTAATGAAAATGATTTAGATTTTAAAACATTTATAACTGAATATAATAAAAATTATTCATTAAATATAGAAGAACAAAAACTATTTCTTACATTAATATCTATACCAAAAAAAATAGAATTCATTAATAATGAAATTCTAAATATTAAAAATTTAAAAAATATATTAGACTATATGTATAAAACTAAAAAATTAATTTTCGATTTTGAAAAAGAAGTAGCAGAATAATATAATTAATACTATAAGCATAAGGATATTTACTCTAAGTGGTAATATTAAAGTAAATAATAATTGCCATACTATTAAAAATCCTAAGCAAGTAAATATTATATTATTAAATAAATTTCTATTAGTTTTATATAAACTTAATATTTTATAAATTTTATCTTTCATAATAATAGTATATGAAAAAAACACGAAATTCGTGTTTTTATTCATTTAATGTACTATCTTTAAATTTAATTATAATTTCTTTCTTAGCTTCTAAATCATCAGTATCATTTTCATCAAGTCCTCCTAAATGAAATTTATGATCCTCTGTTTCTAATAATTTTACTACCATAGAATCTTCTAAAATATTTTCATTTTCATCAGTTAATGTAAGTAGTAAATATTTAGTATTATTTTTATCAAGTTCTTCACAGATAACATACATTCTTCCATCATTTAAAGTTATAATATTATATTTTTCAAATTCAGTCATTATTTTATTCTCCCTTCCTTATATAAATGAACATCATTTATATTTGTAAAACCGGTACTAGTACCAATAGCTGTAACGACAAACCCCTTGTCTAAACAGTCTTCATAAGCAAAATTTATCCAGTAATCAATTTTTGTTTTATATTCTTCTCTTAATTTATTTTGTTCTTTTAAATCTAAACTAGCAAAATCTCTTATAGGTGAATATCTACTGTCAAAAAATGCATCTCTTGAAATATATACAAGACCATTATAATTATCATGTTTAAGTGCAAGTCCTGTTATTGTTTCAACAACATTACCGCTATCAATATCTATAATAGCATCATAATTTCCTCTTTCTAAAGGAGTAATTTCATTAGTAGCATCATAAATATTACTATAAATAGGAGCGTTTGGATCAATAAGAACATCTGCATCAATATTTATATCTGGACTATTATCAATTTCTAAAGTCATATATTCTGAAGCATTAGGCCTTTTATCTTTTTGAATAATTTCATCTTGTTTTATAGAAGCAGGTATTTCTGGTCTAGTTGATGCAACCGCAATTATAATCGCTGCAGCTCCAGCAATCTTAAGAATTAAATTACTTTTTGGTTTTTTAATACTTTCTACTGTACCATAATCATAAGTATTTTTTAATTCAGTAAGTTTTACTTTCTTAACGTTCATTAAATTATCATATTTCATATTTTCCCTCTATAATACGAAATTACCATAAAAAAGATGATTTTTCAATAAATTTATTTTTTAAAGTGTAAAAATAATGTATATATTTTTAAAAATAATAAAAACTTATGCTATTATATTGATAAGGGAGTGTGTTTTTTAAATGAATATAACTATATTAAATAATGTTTTTTTAAAAGAAGATAAAACATTTGATAAAGAAGAAGCAATGAAATTATGTTCTAAATTTGCTGGTGTTTGTTATGATAAAGAAGGATTTAATCATATAAATAATGAAGATAAAGAAAAAACATTAAGAAGAATGAATGTTACATTAGATAATGGTCATCATAGTGTATATGATCATATTATGATTAATTTAAATATAGAAAATATTCCTAAGATACTTGCAATGTTTTTAAATAATGAAAAAGAATATACTACAAGTGAAAAATCACTTAGATATACTAAAATAAGTAGTAATAATAATATAATTTCTCTTAAAGAAGAAGAACTTTATAATAAATGGGTAAATATTTTTAATGAAATAATAAATATTGAATATAATCAAGTTTTAAATTCATCAAAAATAAATAAATTATCTATAGAAAATGCTAGATATTTAACTACTGTTTTTATACCTACTCAAATGATATATTCAACTTCTTTAAGACAAATTAATTATATATGTTCTTTTATGCAAAGATATATTTATGAAAGTAAAACTGAATTTGATAAAAAAATTTCAAGTTATATGATTGAATTTATAAATAAATTAGATAAATTAAATATACTTGATGAAAGATTAATGAAAAATGAAAAAAATAGAAAATTATCTTTAATAAATAATAAAAATACTTATGAAGATTATTTTACAGAAATATATAAAACATCATATAAAGGTTCTTTCGCACAGTATGCTCAAGCTCAAAGACATAGAACATTAAATTATAATTTTAATTTATTAAATGATTTTGAATATTATATTCCTCCTATTTTAAATTCATATTCTAATTTAACTAGTGAATGGAAAAATGATATGGAAAAAGTAAAAGATATATATCCGCAAGGACAACTAGTTAATATTAATGAATCAGGAACTTATGAAAACTTTATATTAAAATGTAAAGAAAGACTTTGCTCAAGTGCTCAACTTGAAATAGCACTGCAAACAAAAGAAACTTTAAATAAATATATTAATAGTTTAAAGGAATATAATGAAGAAATGTATCAAGATATTTTAAATTATTCACATGGAGCTAGATGCACTTTTAAAGACTATAGATGTTCAAATGATTGCAAGTTTTTAGAAGGTAAAAGATTAACGAGGAAAATTTAATGAAAAATAAATTTATTGTAATAGAAGGTGCTTGTGATGGAGTTGGTAAAACAACACAAGTAAAAATGTTAGAAGAACATTTACAAAAGGATGGTATTAATGTTATTTCTCATCATTTTCCTTCATATAACTCAGATATGGGAGTTTTAATTTCTAATTATTTAGAAGGTAAATATGGAAATATTAATGAATTATCACCATATTTTATTAATTCATTATATGCTCTTGATAGAAAGATAGTAAGTGATAAATTAAAAGATACTAATGCTGTTATATTATTAGATAGATATACAACATCTAGTTTAATTTATCAATCTGCTTTAATTAATGATAAAATAGAAAAAAATAATTTTATTGATTATATAATAGATTATGAATATAATAAATTAAATATTAAATCACCAGATGAAGTTATATTTTTAAATGCACCTTTTGATTTAATAACAAAAATAAGAAAAGAAAGAAAGAATAATGAAGGGGTAAAACAAGATATACATGAAAATAATATTGAATTTATGAAGAAAGTATATAATAATGCACTTTATATTTCAAATTATTTATCTTGGAATATTATAAACTGTAATACAAATAATAAATTAAGAAATAAAGAAGAAATACATAATGATATATATAAATTAGTTAAAAAGAAAATAGATAGGTAGGTATATAAATGAGTGAAAGTGAATTTAGAAAAAAATTATATAATTTATTTGATAATAATTATATTTATAATAACCCTTTAATAGATGAATTAGATGAAATAATAAATACTCTTATAGTAAAAAAATATAATATAAATAATTTAATTTATAGAGAATTAATTAGATGCTTTGCTATTAAAATAGCAACTATAAAGACTGGTATTATGCCAACAATAAGATTTAAAAATCAAAGTCAAAGTTATGCTAATTTCTATAAAGATGAAGATGAATATGTAATAGAAATAGATGCTAAAAGATTAAATCAAAAAGCAATAACTATTGATTTAGAACATATTTTACATGAAGTAGAACATATGTATCAATCTCTTGATAATGTATTTGATCCTTTTTTTCATAATATGGTAAAAGATGAAATTCTTATGTATTATTTTTATGGAAAATATTATGAAAAAAATTATTCTGGTATTTCATTTGAAATGGATGCTTTTATTACTGCAAGAGAAGAAATATGGGAATATCTTAATAAAAATATTCCTAATACTAAATTAAATTTTGAAACTAAAGAAGATGCAATGAATGCTTTATGTGATAGAATTTTTCCTATAGAACTAGCTCATTATAGAATAATAAATAGAACTTTTAAAAATTATAAGAAATTTATTAATTATAATGATATAGATCAAATATTTGATAAATTTATGTTAGAGATTACATCTTCAAATGAAACTATTTGTATGAATAATAACTTTATAAATATAAATGAAGCAGCTCGTTCTATAGATATGCAATATAATTTAGATGGTAGTGTTAAAAGTTCAATTAATCATTTTAAAACTATAGATAAATATCAAAAACAAATAAATATAAGTAATGATAATGATAAAAATGAAATGTTAAATGATTTAATAAATGTACATAACTATTTTGTATTTAATAGATCATATAATCCATCTCATATTATAAGAGAATTATTATCATTTTCAAAATATACTGGTAAAGATAAAAATATACTTGAAAATATATCACTAGTTATAGAAATGTTTACTGATATGGTTTTATATTCATATGTAGAATATGAAAGAAATAAAAATAAATATTATATTAAAGATGAAGAAATAGATTATATAGATTATGCAGTAGATCAAATTAATAAAAATAATACTTATATTCCTATAGAAGATGAATATTTATTTAAGTTAAAAAATGATATATATAAAAATAGTATAGAAATATTAAATTTAATGAAAGAAGATATGATTAATAAAAAACAAACTAATTTAAAATGTTTAAAAAAAGCTAGTTAAATTGCATGTTTTATAATTTTAATATATAATTAAGATATATTAAGGAGAAATGTATGGAAATAAATGAAGTAAAAGAACCAATTACAGCAGTTAGAGTATCACAGTATCCAAGTGATAATAAGCCTGAGTTTTTGCTTGTTGGTAGAAGTAATGTAGGTAAGAGTAGTTTTATTAATACTGTAATTGGTAGAAAAAATTTTGCAAGGATTTCATCAAAACCAGGTAAAACACAAACACTTAATTTTTATGAAGTTAATAATTCATTTTATTTAGTAGATGTTCCTGGATATGGGTATGCTAAAGTTTCAAATAAAATTCAAGAAAAATTTGGTAAAATGATAGAAGAATATTTAAAAAGTAGAGTTAATTTAAAACATGTATTTTTAATAATTGATTATAGACATAAACCTACTGGTGATGATGAACTTATGTATGAATTTTTAAAATATCATAATTTACCTGTTACAGTAGTAGCAACTAAATATGATAAAGTTAAAAAAAGTCAAATAAAAAAACAAAATGAACTTATTATATCTACTCTTAAATTATTAAATTCAGATAAACTTGTAAATTTTTCAAATATAACTAAATATGGTAAAGATGAAATATTAAATATAATAGAAGAAAATATATAAATAAAAAAGAATTTATCTTATAAAAACAATATCACTAATGAAAGGCGATATTGTTTTTATATGTGAGTTTTGGTACAATATTTATATGATGGAGGATGTTATGAACAAAGAAATTGTATTAGTAGTTATGGATGGAATAGGATATAGTGATGAAAGTTTTGGTAATGCAGTTAAAAATGCAAATACTTTAAATTTAGATTATTTAATAAAAAATTATCCAAATAGACTTATTAAAGCACATGGAACATATGTTGGATTACCTAGTGATGATGATATGGGTAATAGTGAAGTTGGACATAATGCTTTAGGATGTGGTCAAATATATGCTCAAGGTGCTAAACTTGTAAATGAATCAATTAAATCTAAAGAAATATTTAAAAGTAATACTTGGAAAGAATTAGTAAACTTTTGTAAAAATGGTAAGATGCATTTTATTGGTTTATTATCTGATGGTAATGTTCACTCTCATATTTCTCATTTATTTTCACTTTTAGATGAAGCTAAAAGTGAAAATGTTAAAGAGGTTAGAGTACATATTTTACTTGATGGAAGAGATGTAGATGAAACTAGTGCTTTAAAGTACGTTAATATGCTTGAAGACAAATTAAAAGAATTAAATGATAGTAATTTTAATGCTAAAATCGCAAGCGGTGGTGGTAGAATGAAAATTACTATGGATAGATATGAAGCAAACTGGGATATGGTAAAAAAAGGATGGGATACACATGTTCTTGGTATTGGTAGAGGTTTTACATCAGCACAAGAAGCAATTCAAACTTATAGAAATGAAACTCATGTAATAGATCAAGATTTAGATTCATTTGTAATAGTAGATGAAAAAGGAAATCCAGTAGGTAAAATAGAAGATAATGATAGTGTTATATTTTTTAATTTTAGAGGTGATAGAGCACTTGAAATATCTAAAGCGTTTGATGAAAAAGACTTTACTAAATTTAATCGTGGTAAACTTTTAAATGTTATGTATGCAGGAATGCTTCAATATGATAGTGATTTAAAAATACCAAAATTGTATTTAACTAATCCACCTAAAATAAAAAATACTTTAACTGAAGAATTATGTAAATATAATATAAGAGAATATGCGATTAGTGAAACACAAAAATATGGACATGTAACTTATTTTTGGAATGGTAATAGGCAAGAAAAATTTAGTGAAGAGTTAGAAACTTATTTACAAATAGATAGTGATAATATATCATTTGATAAAAAACCTGAAATGAAAGCATATGAAATAACAGATGAACTTATAAAAGCAATAGAAAGTAAAAAATATGATTTTTTAAGAGTTAATTATCCAAATGGAGATATGGTAGGACATACTGGAAATTATGAAGCAACTATAAAAGCAGTTGAAGCAGTTGATTATAATATAGGAAGATTAATGAAAGCAGTTGATAATGCTAATGCTATTATGATTATATTAGCGGATCATGGTAATGCAGAAGAAATGTATCAATTAAAAGATAGAGATAAGAAAATACCTAAGACATCTCATACAACAAATAAAGTACCATTTATTATATATGGGAAAGATATAGATAATATAAAAATTAAAGATAAAGATTATGGCCTTGCTAATATAGCTAGTACTATTACAGATTTATTTAATATAGATAAAAATCCTTGTTGGGAAGAATCAATAATAGAGGTGGATAGAAAATGAATCCAAATATTAAAGTTGTTAAATCAGAAGTAAAAATACTAAAAGATAATTTTACTAATTATAGTGATGAACTTATAGAAAATAAGAATAAACTTATAAATTTACTTAATGAATTATCTTATTCTTTTAATAGTAAAGAAATAGAACATCTAATAAAAAATATTTATGATAAAACAATACTAAATATAAATAT
>CAVCAD010000140.1:0-2903 GCA_963600145.1 Bacteroidaceae bacterium | reverse complement strand
ACTAAAATAATTAGTCCTTTTATTACATAAATATTAAAACAAATAATCCAATTAATAAACAGTAAATAGAAAAGTATATTAATTTTCCTTTATTAACAGCATTTTTAAACCATCTTAATGTAAAATATGAAACAATAAGTGATGAAATAAATCCACATAAATATGGAAAAGTATATGAACTAATATTTGGTGTTTCTATTATATCTTTAACTCCTAAAATTAATGTTCCTAAGCTAATTGGAATATAAAGCATAAATGAATATTTAAGAGCACTTTCTCTATTAATATCTCTGTATAAAGCAGCAACAAGTGTTGTACCACTTCTGCTAAGCCCTGGAAGAAGAGCAACTATTTGTATTATTCCTATAAATAATGCATCCATATAACTTAAATTTTTATCATCTTTTTTCCCTTTTATATTTCTAGTTAAGAATAAAAATAAACTTGTAATTAGAAAACATATTCCAATAATATAAGTATTATTAAGTTTACTTTCAATATAATCTTTAAGTAATATACCAGCAATTCCTACAGGAATAACACCTATAACTATAAGTAAACAATATTTAAAATCATTATAATATGTTTTTTCTTTACTAAAAATATATTTAAAAAAATTAATAATTAATCTTTTAATATCTTTATAATAAATAATTAATACTGCTATTAAAGAACCTGTATTAACTATAATTTCAAAATTCAAATCATTTAAAGCTGATGATTCAATTAATTTCTTAATTATAAATACATGTCCACTTGAAGAAATAGGAAGAGGTTCAGTAAAACCTTGTACTATTCCTAATATAATATATTTTAATATCTTTATCACTTTAAAAGTCACCTCCTTTAAATTCTATCATATTTTATTTATAAAAAGAATATGATTTTATATGATTAAACTATTATTATATTTATTAGGAATAATTATAGTATCATTTAGTTTATCATTTATAATTATATACTTAAATTTATTAAATTATGGGTATAGTTTTTTAGATTATGTAAATTTTATTATTAGAAGAATAGAAGTAATTAATATTTTAATTGGAATATACTTAATATTTATTTCTATTAGAAGGGAGAAAAAATGATATTTGTATATGATATATTAGTTAATTTTAATGACTACCTATATAATTTTTATGAATGGAATAAAAATGATATTCTAGAACATATTAGAAAAATATATTTATTTAGAGTATCAGATAAAACATATAATGATTTTATAAATTATAAAGTTATATTACCTAAAGAAATATTAATAACTATTAAAAATAAAACTGAAATATTTTCATATCAAAAACTAGAAAATATTAAATATGCTTGTATTGTTTCTAATACAAAAGATTCTGTAGCACTTATTTTTGATGAGAATGGTTATATTTTAGAAAGTAGTAAAATGCCTGTTGATGTAGAAAATGAACTTAATAATATATCTCTTTCTTTAAAGATAAAAAAATTTAATTATAATAAAAGTAATAAATCAAATAATTATTCTACATTTAGTAGAGAAGAAAGAAAACTACTTAAGATAATTAATTATAAAGTACAAGAATTTAAAAATGATAAAGAAATAATAGAATATTTATATTATGAATGGTTTTTAAAGAAAACTAAATCAAATAATAAATATAAAGAACTTATAAAAGACATTAATAAAAAAGTTAGTGAAAAACATTATGAATTTTTAAAAGTATTAAATTTAATTAAAGTAAAAGTATAATAAAATTAAATAAGTTAATATTAGTACTATGAAATATTTAATTTTATTTATTTTTTTATTTACTATTAGTGGATGCAATTTAATAAATTATCCTATAAATATAACAGAAGAATTTTTAAAACAATATCAAAATTTAGATAAAAACGTAGTAAAACAATTAGATGATAATACATATAAATTATCTAATGATAATTATAAAGTATTTAAAGAAGTTATTCTAAGATTATATAAAGATTTAGAATATGAGGTAGTTGAATATGAAATAAATGAAGAAGATGCTTTAGTAGTAGTAAAAGTAAATGTATATGATTTAAAAAAAGCAAAAACAAATGCATATGAATACTATATTAGAAATGAAGAAGAATTTTATACAAATAATGTTTTTGATGAAGAAAAATATATTTATTATGAACTAAGTGAAATGTTTAAAACAAAAGAAAAAGTAATAGAAACTTTAAATATTAAATTAACTAAAGAAAACGGTATTTGGAAAGTAAATACTCTAAGTGAAAAAGATATTTTAAAACTTCATGGATTATATTAAAAAATAAAAAGTGTTTTTAACAGTAGCGGCAATAATTAAATTAGGAGGGTTAAGAAGTGCAAAAAAATGTTACTGTTAAACAAACAGGTTTTGAAGATTGTGCTGTTGCATGCATGAAGTCTATCATTAAATATTATGGTGGTAATATTTCACTTGATGAATTAAAAAGTATTACTTATATGAGTGAAAATGGTACTAGTGCTTTTCACATATTAAAGGTAATGAGGAATCTTGGCTTTGATGGCTATGGAGTAAAAATTTCATTAAAAAAATTAATTAAAGAAAATATTACTTTACCAGCAGTAGCACATGTTAAAAATGGCATATACTATCATTTTGTTGTAATTTATGAAATTAATTTAAAGAAAAAATATTTTAAAATTATGGATCCTGATAAAGGAATGATAAATGTTTCTTTTGAAAAATTTGAAAATATTTTTTTAGGTACTATTCTAATCTTATGGCAAGTAAGTAAAATACCTGATGTTAAAGTTAATGAAAGTGCATTTTCATTAATGATAAATTATTTAATTATAAATAAAAGTAATATTTTCAAAATAATAGTTATTTCTATTTTTTCTTCAATTCTTACATTTATTATTAATTTTTATTATAAGATTTTAATTGATTATATAG
>CAVCAD010000139.1:0-9732 GCA_963600145.1 Bacteroidaceae bacterium | reverse complement strand
TATACCTGATTTAGTAGCATTTTATTTAGCAAATGGATATAGTAGAAACTGTTTATCAGAATGTAATTTAATAAATTATATTAACTCTGCTGTAGATATATTTAATTGTAGATGTGATATTAGTAGACTTATACCTAAGATAAAAGAAATGTTAAGAATAAAATATAATTTAATAATAGTAAAAGATAATCCAATGATATTGAAGAAATATTATTAAAAAGTAGAGCTCTGTCAGATAAAACTGATAGAGTTTTTAAATTACAATTGATTAGTTTGGGAGTAGATTTATTGTCTAGCAAGCAATGAATTTGTACTCCCGTACGAAATTCTTTTGTGGGAAATGTCCCAAACCCTATAAAAATATTGACATTTACACTAGAAAAGCAGGCAGAAAAAAATTATATAAATTTTATCTGAAGTCTGGTAAAAAAAAAACAAGTCTGTTATAATATTTATAGGAGTGATATTTCATGTTAAAATTGGCAACTTTATTTAGTGGAATAGGTGCAATTGAACAGGCTTTAAAAAATATGAAAATTGATTATAAGATAGAGTTTGCTTGTGATAATGGAGAAAGAGAGTTACCTATTGATAAAAAGGAAATTGAAAAAAAAATAAAGAAATTGAATGAGAATGAAAAGAAAAAATATATAGATAAATTATATGAAGAAACTGGTAAAGAAAATTTAATGGAAAAGTCCTATATGTTGAATTATAAAATAGATAAATCTAATTTTTATCAAGATGTAAGATTTCTTGATGGAAGAAAATATAAAAATGATATTGATTTATTAGTTGGTGGAAGTCCTTGCCAATCCTTTTCAGTTAATGGTAGAAGAGGTGGATTTGAAGATACTAGAGGTACTTTGTTTTATGAATATGCTAGAATAGTTAAGGAATCCCAACCTAAGGTTTTTATATTCGAAAATGTACGTGGAATGTTAACTCATGATAAAGGTGCAACTTGGGATACTATAAAAAATACATTTGAACAACTAAATTATAATACATATATAAAACATAACGAGTTTGGAAAAGAAGATCCAATTTTAAATGCAATGGATTATGGTATACCGCAAAATAGACAAAGAATATTTGTTGTAGGTTTTAGAAAAAATATTAGATTAAAAAGACAATTTAAGTTTCCTAAAAAAATTAAGTTAACAACAACTATAAAAGATTATTTAGATGAAAATGTAGATGCAAAGTATTATTTGGGCCAAAAAGGATTTGATTTTGTTACTACTCATCCTAGTAGAGCACAAGTTGGGTGTGATGTAATGAGGTGTCAAAAGGCTAATCAACAATTTAATTGGAATGGTGATTTTATTTTTGAAGATTATGAAAAAATAAAAAACAATAAAGAAATATTGGATAAAGCATATGTTGGTATGTGGAATAATAAAAAGGGCGTTGTAAGAAAAATAACCCCAAGAGAATGCTTGAGATTGATGGGCTTTAATGATGATTTTATAATTAGTATTAGTGATCAAAATATGTATAGACAATCAGGTAATTCAATTGTCGTTAATGTACTAAAAGCTCTAGTTGAAGAAATAATTGCTACAGGAGTATGGGAGGAATAAAATGTTAAGATTAGGTACGCTTTTTAGTGGAATTGGAGCTGTAGAACAGGCTTTAATAAGAATGAATATAAAACATGAAATTGTATTTGCTTGTGATAATGGAGATATAGATATAGAAGTTGACATTGATGAAGAAAAGAAAAAAATATTTAATATGACTTCAAAAAAAGGAAAAAAAGAATATGTTGATAAATTATATTCAAGCAAAAGTAGAAAGCAAAATTATGTTAAACAAAGTTATATTGCTAATTATAAAATTAAAGAGGAAGACTTTCATTTAGATATTAGATTATTAGATGGTAGAGATTATAAAAATAAGATAGATTTGTTGGTTGGTGGAAGTCCTTGTCAATCTTTTTCTTCGGTAGGCTTTAGAGGTGGACTCGAGGATGTAAGAGGAACTTTATTTTATGAATATGCTAGAATCATTCAAGAAGTTCAACCAAAAGTTTTTATTTATGAAAATGTTCGTGGTTTAACAACACATGATAATGGAAATGCTTGGAAAAAAATGAAAAAAGTTTTTATAGAAACATTACATTACAATATAAGTGAACCGCAAGTGTTAAATGCTGCTGATTATGGTATACCGCAAAATAGAAGAAGATTATTTGTAATTGGAATTAGAAAAGATTTAACTGCAAAAGAATTTGTTTATCCCCAAAAAATAGGTATAGAAAATTTAAAATTTTATATGCAAGATATATTAGAAGATAATTGTAAATACGAAGAAAACGGCAAAAATTTTACATATTCTAAAAAAAATGGTAATATAATATTGAAAAAAGTGCCTGGTGAAGTAGATAAAAAATATACACTAACTCCAAAAGTTAGGAATTATGTGCTGAAATCAGGAACAAAAGGATTTAAAACATCTACTCAAACGGATTTGAAAATTGCTAGAACTTTACTAAGAACTATGACACAGCATCATAGAGCAGGAGTTGATAATTATATTACTATATATGAAGATGAAAATGGAAAAGTAATTCGCTCTTTGACTGAAAGAGAGTGCTTACGTTTGATGGGCTTTCCTGATTCTTTTAAGATTGTTGTTTCAACACAGCAAATGCTAAAACAGGCTGGCAATTCAATTGTTGTAGATGTTATGATGGCTATATTAAAAGAAATATATAATACTGGTGTGTTTAATGACATTTAGTGAATAGAGGTAAGATTTATGAATTTAGAAAGAATAGATGCATTTGATATTAATTTTGTTGATTCTGCTGCAAGAAAAGAGTTTAAATTAAATTCATCGACAGGAATGGGAGAATCAAGAATATATATTGGTAATGACGAAGAAAAATATGATGAATTTTTTGATTTCGACCATGTCGAATATTTTATAACTGAGAAGAAAGATTTAATTAAATATATGGATGATGCCTATCAAGAATATATGTTTCCTACACAAGATTATCGTTCTGATATAACGCAAATGTACAATCAATTAAAAGAAGAAACTGAACAAATTGAACAAGATTTGCTAACATATAACTTTAGAAAAAAATTTGATAATCAAAATAGATATTATATAGTTTTACTAGATGGTGGAAATAATAGAAAAAACTATAATTATATTAGAAATATTGCATTACCTCGGGTTACGAAATATTGCTTTATAAAGTTTAAAGATAAGAATACTGGTAAAATGTATATATACATGAGACCAATTCTATTTAATGATTTAAAAGTAAAAGAGGAAGTTGAAGTTATTTTAGAAAACGAGTCTTCTGATATTTCTGAGAACAAAAAACAAGTTAGAAGATTAAAGCAAAGTAAATATCGTCATGAACTATTGGAGAATATGCCTTTTTGTCCTTTTACCCATGTTGCGGATGATAGAATACTTGTTGCGTGTCATATTAAACCATTTTCTGAATGTGATACTGATGAAGAAAGATATGATTGCAAAAATGGGATAATTATGACACCAACATATCATACTTTGTTTGATTTAGGCTTTATTTCATTTGAAAATGATGGTAAATTAATTGTCTCACCATTTTTGTCAAATATTACAAAAAAAAGATTAAATTTACGTGATGGTGAACAAATTAGATTACAAACTGGTTCGGATAAATATTTAGAATATCATAGGAATAATATATTTTGCAAAATGCCAACTTTTGAGTTAACTGATATGGATTTTAAGAATAGGAATTAATTATGAATGGTATTAATTTAAATTATTTAAGCAATGAAGAATTGATTTCAATTTATGCAAAATGGATAGAAGAATTAAAGAATAGAAAAATTATTAGAACTAATAATATAATTGGTGACATAGGGGAATACTTAGCTATAGATTATTATGACAAAACAGTTGGTTTGCCAAAATTAGTATCAGCGCCAATATCTACAAAAAGTATTGATGCAATAAGCAATAAGGGTGAGCGTTATACTATTAAAACAGTTACTACTAGTACAACAGGAGTTTTTTATGGCGTTGATACAATAGATAATAAATTGTTTGAAAAATTGATAATTGTTGAACTTGATAAAAACTACATTATGAAAAGAATAATTGAAATAGATTGGGATACTTTTTTTAAACATAAACATTGGCATTCTAGAATGCAAGCGTTCAATTTAAATATAACTAAGGATTTAATAAATGATTCTAAAATAGTTTTTCCGTTAAATTAGGTGTAATAATTAATAATTAATGTTATAATATATCAAGGAAGAAAAAGGCGCTAGTACAGGCTTTATAGTTTTGTATTACGTCTTTTTATGTTTTAGGAGGAAGTATGATAATTAAAGGGAAGTCAAAAGATTTACTTGAAGACTCAATAAGCAATGCTTTGCTAGCAGTAGAGATTTACAATAAACCAAAATTAGAAGGAAGGATAAAGAGTTATATTGTACATATGAATATTGCATGGACAAAAGCATTTCATGCATATTTTCATAGAACTATTGGTGAAAAATATTATTATAAAGATCAAAGAGGAAGATATCAGAGAATTGATGGTGAGAAGCGTACTTGGGAATTAAAGACATGTATGGACAAGTATAAAATATTAAATCAGGGGGTTTATCAAAATAATTTATTTTTTATAAAACTTAGAAATAAAATAGAACATAGTTATATAAGTTGCACAGATTTGGAAATAAAAATATTTGGTGAATGTCAGTCACTTTTATTTAATTATGAAAATTTTATAATAGAAAATTTTGGAAAAGAATATTCGATAAATGTATCATTGCCATTTTCTCTTCAATTTTCAGAATTAAGAAATGAAAAATCATATAATTCAAGTAAAATGTTATTGTCAAAAGAAATGATTAGAATAAATGAATTTATTGACAAATTTAGAGATAATTTGTCTAATGATATATATGCTATGCAGGAATATAGTATTAAATTAGTACAAATACCTTTAATTTCAAATACTAATAGAGGAGATTTAGCTATTCAATTTTTGAATTGGGATAAACTAAATGAAGATGAAAGACAAGAGGTAGAAAAGTTAACTGCAATTGTCAAATCAAAAAATATTTTTAGAGATATGAGTAATGTTGCTAAATTAATGCCTGGAGAAGTTACTAAAAAAGTAAAAGAAAAAATAGAAAAATTTAATCAAAATATTCATACATATATTGCTTACATTTTTTCAATAAGACCATTTCTTAAATTTGAACCTAACAAAGATCCTTTCGATACAAACACAAAATATTGTTATTATGATCAAACACATAAAGATTATCAATATACTGAAGAATGGGTTGATTTTTTAATTAAAATATTAAAAAATGGTGAAATGACTATAGATACTATAAAGGAAAAATATAGGAAAAAGAATAAATTAGATATTTCTGAATATGAATAAATAATTTGTCAAATATTGTCGAACAATTACATATTGAAAATGAAATAATTAGTGTTATAATTATGATAGTCATACGGGAATGTGACTATTACATATAAACATATATAAATATAAAATAGTAAATATTAAAAAAGAAATTAGAAAGCTTTATTATACATTAAAGAATAATGTATGATAATTAATCAGTGTAGAACTGAATACATATTAATCCAACAAAAAAGATTGGAAATATTCCCTTATTTTTGTTATGGACTAATGTGTTCAGTTCTTTTTATGTGTTCCTAAAAAGACTGGTAAAGAAAGGAGGATAATATGAAACTACTAAACTTGATAATCTTATATTGGAGAAATAATGGAAAAAGAGCCATTTATAAGTTTAGTATTACCAGAATCAGTATTAGGAGATAATAGATTAATTTATTTTGAAAGAATTTTATTAATAGACATTGTGTCACTATGTAAGAAAAACGGTTATTGTTGGCCTACTAATAGGTATTTTATGAAGAAGTTTGATTGTACCAAACCTACTGTATCAAAAAGTATAAGTAGTTTATCAAAAAATGGATATATTGATATAGAAATTAATAATAGTGAAACAAATAATTCAAAGAGGATAATAAAATTATCCGAGGTATTAAAGAAAAGAATAACGGGTATTCAAAGAAATGCTAACACTAGTATTCAAAATAATTTTAACCATTATAATAAATATAATAAAAATAAAAAAGATATATTAGATAAAATTTATTATGTGGAAGAATTTGGTATTGAACACTGGCATGGTGAACCTATCGAATCAAAAGAAGCAACTAAGGAAGAACAAGAAGAGATGGAGAAATGTTAGAAAGTTTTAAAGAAATGGAGGAAGATATAAATTAATAAAGATACTCATAAACTTAAATGAGGTGGCTTATGTTTAATATAATAGAAACTTTCAAAGATGATTCTCTAGAGTTTAATGAACTGGTAATTAAATTTATTAAAAGTAAGGTAAATAGTGATTGATACAATGTGCCAAATTAAATTTGTATGGTATAATTTAATTGGCTTTAGTTGTTATATGGCAAGGAAAGGAGAGTAAGCTTGTATAACACTTTAAATGTGATGCCAGATTACTACAAAGCAGGAATTTATATAAGATTATCAGAAGCTGATGAAGGCAAATCTTACGAATCTGAAAGTGAGAGTGTCCTTAATCAAAGAAATATACTAATGAATTTTATCAAAGAAAAAGGATTTATTTTTGCACGCGAATATGTAGATGATGGATATTCTGGTACTACTTTTGATAGACCGGGATTTCAAAGATTACTCACAGATATTAAAGCTAAAAGAATTAATCTTGTAGTAGTAAAAGACTTATCAAGATTAGGTAGAGATCATATTTTAACAGGATATTATGTTGAAACTTTCTTTCCAGAAAATGGAATAAGATTTATTTCTATGTTGGAAGGATACGATAACGCAATAAATCAAGTAAGTAATGACTCAGCAACATGGTTATTTGCTTGTAATGATTATTATAGTAAACAAAATTCTATTAAAATTCGTAATGTTTTAAATGATAAGAGAAGAAATGGTAAATTTATTGGAAGTGCTCCAAGTTTTGGATATTTAAGAGATCCAGATGATAAAGGACACTTAATACCAGATCCAGAGTATGCATGGGTAGTAAAAAAGATATTTGATATGGCTTATAACGGTGTAGGACTTTCTGAAATAACTACTTATTTGAATGATAATAATATAAAAACACCTAGTAGTTTGAAGAGAAAGAATCCTAATTCAAAAGCTAAATATAATCCTATGTGGACTATTTCTTCTGTTAAAAAAATTTTAAAAAATCAAATGTATGTTGGTGATATGGTACAAAGTGTACAAACTAAAGTATCATATAAATCCAAAAAGAAAAAATCATTACCGAAAAGTAATTGGGATATAGTTAAAAATACCCATGAGCCATTAGTAGATAGATATATATTTGAAAGTGTTCAAAATAATATTAAAAGAACTACTAAAACTACTATTACTAAGAGAGAAAAAAGGTTATTCGGAAATTTATTATATTGTAAAGAATGTGGCAATACTTTAACAATTTCTTATAGAAAAAATCATGATTACTTTACTATTAATTGTAATAGATATACAAGAGATCCTAAAAGAAGAATGTGTGAGCCTCATTTCAGCCCATATGAAAAATTAGAGGAAGCATTGCTAGAAGTTATTAGAAATACTTGTAAAAAGTATTTAAATAAATTAGATATATCAGAAATATCTAAAAGTATTAATAAAAAAGATAATAGTGAAGTTAATAACAATATAAATGATTTAAGAAAGCAAGAAAAAGCCTTAATTAGTAAATTAGATATGTTATATCAAGATAAATTTAATGGCATAGTATCTGAAGAAATGTATTTAAGAATTTCTAGAGAAACAGAAAATTCTCTAGTTAGAATAAGAGAAAAAATTGGGGAGTTACAAGATGCAAAAAATGATAAAAAAATTAATAAGAATGAGTTAAAAAATTACGAAGATAAAATAAGAGAATTAATTGATATTGATAATCCATCAAGAGAGTTAATTGGGGCTTTAATAGATAAAATTATTATAGATAAAGATAGAAACATAGAAATTATTTATAAATTTAGTATGCTAAATGCTTAGAACTTTGTCGCAAGTTGCGACAAGGTGTACATAAAAATTTGATAAATTACTTATACTAAAATATCACAGCAGGTATATATCGACAAAAAGTGCCATAATATGTGATAAAATAGAAAGAGAGGTGGAATGACTATGATTATATCAAAAATAAATACCAGTTTAACTATTGAATATTTAACAAAAAATCCGGAAAACTTATATCTAGATAGAAAACGAGCAAAAGTTTCATTACAAGATTTAGCAAATGAGGTTGCCTCTTTTGCAAATGCTAATGGTGGAGTTATTGCTGTTGGTATAACGGATGAGGGAATAATAGAAGGTTTTAATTTATATGGAACAAAGAAATTAAATGATTGTCAAAAAGTTGTTTCTAATTACCTAACTCCAACTCCGGTCTATGAATGTGAATTAGTTAATATTAAAAATCAAAAAGATGAAGATGATAATATTTTATTATTTCATATTGAACCAGCAATGAATTATATAGTTAGAAATAATAAAGATGAAGTTTATTGTAGACAAGGGGATTCTTCGATAAAATTAACATCAGATCAAGTTAGAAGTTTAGAATATGATAGAAAAGAACGCGATTTCGAGGCGGAAGTATTAATTGACTCCTCCATTGATGATATAGACGAAGATATGGTTGCGTTATATAAGAAAAAACTAGGCACAAAAGTTTCTACTGAACAAATACTAAAAGCTAGGGGATTTTTGAGAGAAAAGCAAGGTGATTTACATCTTACAAAAGCTGGTATGCTGTTATTTGGAAAAAATCCGTCAGTATATTTACCAAGTGCTAGAGTTAGAGTTTTGAAATTTGAAGGAAATAATTTTCAAGTCGGAACTGAAATGAATATTGTTAAAGATAGAACATTTGATTCTTGTTTATATAAAACTATTGAACAAGCTAGAGATTTTATTAACTCACAACTTAGAGAATTTACTCATTTAAATTCTGAAGGTATATTTGAAACTGTACCTGAATATCCTGAATTTGCATGGTATGAGGGGCTTGTTAATGCTGTAACACATAGAGATTATAGTAATAATGGGGAACATATAACAATTAAATTGTTTGACGATAGGTTAGAAATATGTTCACCTGGTAGACTTGGTGGCTTTGTAACTTTAGATACAATGCGAACAAAAAGATATTCCAGAAATCCCCAAATTGCTAGAGTTTTGAATGAATTGGGGATTGTTAGGGAACTAAATGAAGGTGTAAAAAGAATTTATACTGAAATGCAAAGATTTTTCTTAAAAGATCCAATATATTCTGAGCCTGATAGAAACTCTGTATTACTTGTACTTGATAATAATATTATTATGAGAAGTAAAAGAAAAGAAGAAAGTATGTTAAAAGATAATACTATTCAAGATAAATGGGAAGAGTTAAATTATTTAGAAAAACAAGTATTAACAATTATATTCGATAAAGGTGAAATAAGTTCTGAAGAAACTGCAAAAATAATTAACAGAGGTAAAACAACAGCTGTAAAAATGTTAAATAAATTAGTTGATATGAATTTAATAGTATGGACAGGAACCTCAAAAGCGGATAATAAAGGTAGATATATTATGAAAAATTAAATTCCGTTCAGTTCCGTTCAATTCCGTTCAGTTCCGTTCAGTTCCGTTCA
>CAVCAD010000138.1:0-6126 GCA_963600145.1 Bacteroidaceae bacterium | reverse complement strand
TAGAATTTGAAAAATTATTAATTTTTAAATAATTAATTTTAAACATAAAAACAAAAAGTTCTTCATAAATTAATTTTAATTTTGCTTGTTTAATTTCATTTATATTTTTTGGTCTATGTATATACTTAATAGCTATATTTTTATCTATAAAAGAATACTTATTATTAAGATAATCAGGTACATAATCATCTAATTTTATATTAAGTTTAAGTGCTTCATCTATATATTTATTAATATTATTTTTACTAATTCCACTTACTAAATGATAAATTGATTCTATTGAATTATCTATAATTTTACCTAACTTAATATCACTTGCTACTATTTTATTTTTAGTTAAATCATATTTACCAAATACAGTAATTTCTATACCAGGTTTTAAATATCTAAACATAAAAGCTCTATTAAAAATAACTATATTAATTAATCTATTATTTTGAATAACATTAAAACTCATACTATTCATTTTAGTATTAAATCTTCTTATTACTGGAATGTTTTGTACAACACATGTAATAATTACATCAGTTTTATCTTGAATATTATCTATATTAGAAAGTTTTATAAAATTATATTTATATGGATAATATGATAATAAATCTTCTACATTATAAATATTAATAGAATTTAAAAGTTTTAAGCTTTTATTTCCTACACCTTTAATATTAATTAAATTAGTCATTTTTCACTCACTTCTATACATATTATATAATAAAACATATTACTTTTTAAACTAGCAAATATTTAAATTATTATACATATTATTGATTTTTAAAATTTTCAAAATTTTTTTAAAAATTTGTTGACTTTAAACTACTTTTAATATAGTATATAAACTTACCAATTCACTTTTAGGCGAATTGGTACTAGTATCACACTAGTCAACCCCTTTTTATTCTTTTTTCCGGATTGCTCTCAGGGGGGCAATCCATTTTTATTGATTATAAAAAGCAAATATTTAAATTTGCTTTTTTATTTTATAAAGTATTTTTTAAATTATTAAAATAAATCCATCTATTTTTAGCATCATCCAAACATTTTTCATAAAGTTCTTTATATTGATTTGGATTTAATTTTTTTAAATTATTATACCTAAGTTCTTTATTAAATACCTCTTTAAATAATGAAAAATCAGGTTCTTTAGAATCAATACTTAATATTTTTGTTTGTGGATTATATCTCATTAATATATTATAGCCACTATCAACAAGCATTTTTTGTTCTTCTACAGAATTGCTAAGTCCTTTATATATACCTTGTTCGATACAAGGGCTATATGCGATTATTAAAGCAGGACCATTATATTCTTCGGCCTCTTTAAAAGCCTTAATTGTTTGTTCGTTATTAGCACCAAGAGAAACAGAAGCAACATAAACTCCTTGTGTAGCCATCGCTATTTTAAATAAGTCTTTCTTTGATGTATCTTTTCCGTTATTTGCAAATTCCGCTACTGCACTTGCTCTAGTAGATTTAGACTTTTGACCACCAGTGTTCGAATATACTTCGGTGTCAAGTACTAATATTTTGATATTTTCACCGCTCGCAAGAATATGGTCAATACCTCCGTATCCTATATCATATGCCCAGCCATCTCCACCAATTAGCCAAACTTTTCTAGCAACCATATAATCCATAAGTTCTTTTAATCCTTTTGGAAGATTATGACCTTGTAGTTTTTCTTTAACTTCATTAGTTATCTGTGCATCATCTATATTGTCAATCCATTTTTTAAATAAACTTTTAATTTCTGAAGAAACATCATTCCTAGACTGATACATTATTTCTTTTATACGTTCTCTTTTTGCTTTATAACTCATATGAATACCAAATCCAAATTCTGCATTATCTTCAAATAAAGAATTAACCCAAGGTATTTTATATGGTACTGATGGAAGAGATGCACCATAAATTGATGAACAACCAGTAGCATTTGATATAACTATTTCATTACCAAATAAATTTGTAAGAACTTTAATATATGCAGTTTCTCCACAACCAGCACAAGCACCAGGATATTCAAATACTGGTTTTACAAAGCCTAGTCCTTTTACAGTAAATTTATTCCAATTAACTTTATTTTCATGTTCCTCAAATAATTTTTTATATTTAAAATCACTTACTTCATTTTTCATATTTAGTGCTTTATTATTCATTTTACCTGGACATACATTTATGCACAAACCACATCCAGTACAATTATTACTATCAACACCAATATAAAAATATTTATTTTCTTCTCCAATACTTTTTATAACATCTGTATCTTTAAGGTGATATTTGTTTAAATCTTCTTCCGTTAAAGAGAAAGGTCTAATTACAGAATGTGGGCAAATAAATGAACATTTATTACATTGAATACAATTTTCTTTTATCCAAGTTGGTGAATAATCACTTATTTTCTTATTATCACAAGAAGAAGTTCCACAAGGATATGTACCATCTTTATGTTCTAAAAAATCAGAAACTTTTAAATCACTACCACATCTTTCATACATTTTACATATTACATTTTTACATTCATTTATTTCTTTTTCTTCAGTATATGTTAATAACTTTTTATTAACTTCATGTACGTAATCAAAAACTTCATCTATAACAGATATATTATTGTTAATTACTTCCTCTCCTTTAGATTTAAGTGCTTTAGATATTATTTCTTTAAAATATATTTCATCTTCATGAGTAGATCCTAACATTTTAAGTATTATAGCACTTACAATAGTATTAATTTTACCATTTAATTTATATTTTTGATTAAGTTCACTAGTATCAACAACATAAAATTTAATATTTTTTTCATTTATATACTTTTTTACTTTATTCGGTAAATTTTCATTTAATTGTTCATCAGTTAAAGATGTAGTAAGCAAAAATATACCATTTTCTTTAAGACCTTTAAGTACATCAAATATATTTAAATAACTTTCTTTTGTAAGAACAATAAGTGATAAATTAGAAGGATAATAAGGAGCATTTATTGGCTTGTCATGTATTCTTAAATGTCCTATAGTAACTCCACCACTTTTTTTACTATCATATTCAAAATATCCTTGAACAAATTTATTTTCATTTTTTCCAAGCACTTTCATAATATTTTTAGCACCGCTTACCATACCATCAGAACCAAAACCAAATACTTTAATTTCTTTATATTTATTATCTATATCAAAATTAGTTATTTCTAAGCTTTTATTTGTTATATCATCAACAATCCCTATAGTAAAATTATTTTTAGGCTCTTTTTTAGATAAATTATCAAATACTGCTTTTATATGTGATGGTGTTGTATTTTTACTTGAAAGTCCAAACCTACCACCATATACTTTAATATTTTTGTTATCTTTTAAAGCATTTGTAACATCTAAAAATAATGGTTCACCTATACTTCCAGGTTCCTTCGTTCTATCCAAAACAGCAATTTTACTAACTGAATCAGGAAGTACATTAAAAAAGTATTTTTTACTAAATGGTCTATATAAATGAACAATTATAACACCTACATTTTCACCATTTTTATTTAATTTTTCTACAGTTAATTTTATAGTATCTGTAACTGAACCCATAGCCACAATTATTCTATCAGCAGTCTTTGAACCATAATAATTAAATGGTTTATAATTAGTTTTTTCTATTTTATTAAGCTCTTCCATGTTTTTAGCAACTATATCAGGTAATTCATCATAATATTTATTTCTAACCTCTGTATTTTGAAAATAAACATCTTCAGTTTGACTTGTACCTCTAACTATATTATTCCCTATATTTAATGCTCTTTTTTTAAATTCTTTTATTTTATCTTTATCTATCATTTTTGAAATAGAATTTGGGTCAATTATTTTTATTTTATTTAATTCATGAGATGTTCTAAATCCATCAAAAAAATGTAAGAATGGTAAAGATGAATCAATAGCGGATAAATGTGAAATAAGTGCTAAATAATGTGCATCTTGAACATTTGAACTTGCTAAAATAGCAAAACCAGTTTGTCTTACTGCATATACATCTTGATGATCTCCAAATATCGAAAGAGCATGTGTTGATATGCTTCGTGCCGCAACGTGTATAACACCCGGAAGCATTTCTCCAGAAATTTTATACATTGAAGGTATCATCAATAATAGTCCTTGAGATGCTGTAAAAGTTGTTGATAAAGAACCTGCTTGAAGAGAGCCATGAACCATAGCTGCAGCCCCAGCTTCGCTTTGCATTTCAACAATTTTTGGAGCACTACCAAATATATTCTTTTTTCCTTCACTAGACCATCTATCACATAATGCTGCCATTGGAGATGCAGGCGTTATTGGGTATATTCCACATATTTCACTAAACATATATGCAATAGTTGCACATGCTTCATTTCCATCCATAACATAATATTTATTCATAACTTATTTTACCTTTCTTATTTCTCATACTTTATTAACTTATCTTTTTTTACTAAATATGCATTTTTACTAATTTCAAACATAGGCAAATCAGAAAGTGAATCTGAATATGCATTTTCAACATTAGCATTTGGAAACATTTTATTAAAAATTTCTATTTTATTTTTACCTTTACAATTTTTACCAATAATCTTTTTAGTTTCTTTGTCAGTTTGTGTACAAATAACATGTTTAATATTTAATCTTTTACATATTGGATAAATCCATATATCACATGATGCAGTCATTAATACATCATCTTCTTTTTGATTTTCTAAATACCACTTTTTAATATTTTTTTCATGTTCATTCCAAAATTCTTCAACAAATAAATCTAAATCTTTAATATCTTTTAAATAATCAAATAACTCATCTTTAACATCTTTTATTTCATATTTACCAAATACTTTACCAATATATTTAATTATTGCTTTTAAAATACATTTAATTTTTACTTTATGTTTTTTTAATGAGTATAAGAAAAAATCTATACCAGAATCTCCATTATATATCGTATCATCAAAATCATATATATTCATATCATCACCATATATATAATATCAAATATGTAAAATATATTCAATTTAGTATTTAAAAATTTAATTTTATAGTAAAATAAATTAGAGGGTGTTATTTATGAAAAAGAAAATTTTATTTACTTATGCAGAATATGGTAGTGGTCACAAAAGTGCTGCAAAAAATATAATGAATTATTTTTTAAATAAGAATAATGATTTTGAAATTAAAGAACTTAATATTAGTGATTATAGAAGTTTTTATGGATTACTTGCTGAGAAATCTTTTGAAGCAAATTTTAAACATACAAATAGTTTTGGATTCGGAACTATTTATAAAATATTTAACAATAAATATAGTTTATCTCCTATGAATATTGTTACTAAGAAATTATATAAATATGATACATTAAAAAAAATAATTCAAGATTATAGTCCTGATCTTACTATTTCAACACATTTTTTTCCAAGTATATTAATTAGTGAGCTTAATAAAGAAAATGTAATTAACTGTAAAATAATAACTATTATTACAGACTATATTGAACATGAATGTTGGCTTAAAAATGTTAAGAATGAAGATGCTTTAATTGTTTGTAATGAGTTTATTAAAAATAAAATAATTAGTAAACATAACATAGATAAAAACAAAATATATCCTTTTGGTATACCACTTTCAAATAATTTTAAAGAAAATACTCATAGTAAAGATAAAACATATGAAAAATATGATTTAGACAAGAGTAAAAAAACAATTTTATTCTTTGCTGGTGGTGGATATGGTTCAGCTTATTCATTTAATTATTTAAAATTAATTATTCAAAAAAAATTAAATGCTAATATAATTTATGTTTGTGGGAAGAATAATGAATTAAAGGAAACAGCATCAAAGTATATTAAAGATAAAAATGTTAAAAATGTTAAAGTACTTGGTTTTACAGATGATGTTATGAATTTAATGAATATTAGTACTTTAGTAATAACAAAACCTGGTGGATTAACACTTACAGAATGTTTAGAAATGAAAAAGCCTATTCTACTTATTCAAGGAAATAATGCAAATGAAAAATATAATGCTAAATTTGTATGTAAGAAAGGTTATGGATTTAAACCATTTACTAAATTTGGATTCATTAAAATACTTAATAATTCTATAAATTAAGTAAGCACATAAATAAATGCTAAAA
>CAVCAD010000137.1:0-4138 GCA_963600145.1 Bacteroidaceae bacterium | reverse complement strand
TTTTTCATCAGATAGCTGGGAAACAATATCATGTAATGTAAAAAATGGTAATACAAGTGTATATAACTTAGGAGATACAAAAGAGGTAACACTTGATGGATATGGAACACATACCCTAAGAATAGCAAATACAAGCTCGCCTGATGAATGTAATACAGAAGGCTTTAGTCAAAGTGCGTGTGGATTTGTACTTGAATTTACTGATATAATAACAACCTATAATATGAATACTAATAATACGAATAAAAACGGTTGGTCTGATACTGAAATGAGAACTTTTATAAATAATAATATATATAATTCTTTTGAAAATGATTTAAGAAATATAATAATAGATACAACGGTTATTTCTGGATATGGAATAAATGATTCAGCAAATTTTACAAGTATAGATAAATTATATTTATTAGATGGAAAAGAATTATATGGTTCATCATTTATAACTGATTATAATACTGCTAATGAATATGAAAGACAACTTGATTATTATAATGAAATTAAAATATCTAATGATAAATCTAAAGCTATTAAAGAGTATAATAATACTGCCACTTTTTACTTCTTACGTTCTGCATCTTCTAATAGTTCTGAATATTTTTTTAACGTAAGTACTTCTGGTGATTGGAATTATTATTATGCTAATCGTTTAGGTGGTGTATCAGTAGCATTTCGTATAGGATAAATTAAAAAGTATATATCATTTTATATATACTTTTTTAATATTATCTTCAAGACTACATAATATATTTAAAGTAGATTGATTTACTAATGAAGATACTACTTTAATATTTAATTCTTCTCCAATAATTATTACTTTATCACCTAATTTTACTTTATTATCAGTTCGTATTAATAACATACACATATTAATAGCACTTACTATTTTATATTTTACATTATTAATAAGAACATAACTATATGTAAAATTCTTACTTAATCCACTTGAATAACCAATAGGTATAACAGCAATATATTCATCATTTGATGTAATGTATTCGCCATCATATCCAACATTACTTCCTTTTTTTACTTTCCTTATTTCAGATACATAAGAAACAAGTTTAAAAGCAGGAGATACATTTATACAAATATTTTTATTTAATTGTGATAATTTTAAATTACATCGTATAATATTTCTTTTTATATTTTTTAATTTATTTATTAATCCATTTTTATTAAAATTATTAAAATTTATCCCATAAATTAATTCTCCAATTCTAACACTATTACAAAAATCTAATTTTGGATGTATAGATAAAGAACTACTACTATAAAGATGAATCATATTAATTTTATTTAAATCTATTAATTTAGTTAATTCTTTAAATTTACTTACTTGTTTATCCCATAAATTATCAACTATACCAAATGATGCTAAATGAGAATATATACCATCTAAAATAATATTATATTTTTTATTTATTACTAAGTCATTATAAATTTCTATTATTTCATTAATATTATCAATACCAAGTCTATTCATACCTGTATTTAATTTCATATGTACTTTTAAATTATTTAAATCATTTATTTTAATTAATTCTTTATAATAATTATATGAAGATAAAGTAATAATAAAATTATTATTATCACATTTACTAATATTTAATAAATCTATAGGTTGTAATATTAAAATAGGATATTTATTTTCTAAATATTTTCTAGCAATTATTGCTTCTTCAAAAGTAGCTACTGCGAAAACATTAATATATTTTTTATCAATATATTTAACTAGTTCAAACCCATGTCCATATGCATTTCCTTTAATTACCATTATATAATTTTTATATCCAGATCTTTCTTTTATAATTGTTTTAATATTATTATTAATTATATTTGTATCTATTTCTATATAATTTTCCACTTTAATCACCATGTACTAATTTTATCAAAACTATTGTCTAATGTCTAATATTACAATTTCATTATAAAATATAGAATTTATATATTAAATTTGATAAAATAATTTTAGTGATATTATGGAATATTTAAAAAGATTTATTAAAAACATATTAGGTTTTATTGTATTTTTAAGATTTAAAAATATATGGAATTTAAAAAAATATTTAAAAGATAATAATATAAATTCTGGTATAAATGCAAGTATTTATTATGACTATTTAGATAAAAAGGGTAGTTATATAGGTCATACTTCTTATTTTAAAAGTGTACCATATTTTCCCCATGGCTTAAATGGAATTTTTATAAGTGATAAAGCAAATATTGGAAAAAATGCAATAATTTACCAACAAGTTACAATAGGTTCAATAAATACTAAAGGTAGTAAAAATATAGGTAGTCCAACTATTGGCGATAATTGTTATATAGGAGCAGGTGCTAAAATACTAGGTAAAATTAAAATAGGAAATAACTGTAGAATTGGAGCAAATGCTGTTGTTGCCAAAGATATGCCTGATAATAGTGTAGCATATGTTTCTAATACTATTATTAAAGTTAAAAATACTAAAATGGATAATAAATATTATAAACCAAGTGAATTAGATGAGGCTGGTGAATAAACAATGAGTAAACTTAAAAAAAATAGTTTTATACAAGGAACTTTAATTGTTTCATTAATATTAATTATAATTAAAATATTAGGTGCATTATATATTATTCCTTACTATAAAATCATAGGAGAAGAGGGTGGAGTATTTTATACATATGCATATAATATTTACGATTTATTTTTAAATATTTCTACCGCTGGTATCCCTTCAGCAATAAGTATGATAATTAGTGAATATTTAGCAGAAAATAAACTTGAAGCAAAAGAAAGAGCATATAGTATAAGTAAAAGAATTATTTTTATATTATCTTGTACTTCTTTTCTATTAATATTCATATTTGCAACACCAATTACAAGATTTATAACTGATGGTAAAGTATCTGAAGAAATTATTTCATATATTGTTCCTTCAGTAAGAGCAGTATCTCTTTGTATATTAATAGTACCATTTTTAAGTATTTTAAGAGGATATATGCAAGGCCATAAATTTATTACACCTTCATCAACTAGTCAATTAATAGAACAAATTATAAGGATTATATTTTTATTATTATCATCATATTTAATAATAAAAATATTTAAATTAAATACTTATATAGCAGTAGCAGTAAGTTTACTAGGAACATTCTTAGGAGCATTATTTGCTTATATATATCTTTTATTTAAAGTAAAAAATAATAAAAAAGAATTTATTAAATCTAATAAAAAAGATGATATAACAAATAAAGAAATAATAAAGAAAATTATTTCTTATTCAATTCCATTAATAATTATTTCTATTACTTCAAGCTTATATAATAATATTGATTTAAAATTTATTAATAGAGGATTAAATGAAATAGGTTATTCATCTGAAACTGTTAGTGTAATAGCATCTATTATATCAACACTTGCACCTAAAATATGTATGATAATTGTTGCTATTTCAATGGCTCTTACAACAAGTTTAATACCTCATATGATTAAAAGTTATACAGAAAATAAAATGAAAGAAGTAAATAGTATTTTTAATCAAGCTATTTTAGCTATGATATATATTACATTACCTATGGCACTAGCTATTATAGTTCTTTCTGATGAGACATATTTTCTTTTCTATGGAGCAAGTAAATATGGATCAACAATACTAAAATATGTTGCTGTAGTAAATATATTTGTAGGAATTCTTACTGTTTTAAATAGTGCACTTCAAGGTATGAAAAAATTTAATATAATTTATATTAATACAGTAGTTGGGCTAGGGGTTAATGTAGCACTTGATGTAGCAATAATTAAATTGCTACATACATCACATATTTTACCTGATTATGTTGGAACATTAATAGCTACAATACTTGGAACACTTGTTTCTTATATAATTGTTTTAATATATTTAAAAAAATCTCTTAAATTTAATTATAAAATAATACTTAAAAATATTTCTAAACTTATACTTCCATCTATAGTTATGTATTTAGTACTAGTTATTCTTAAAAATAATATTAATTTAGAAACAACTCGTATTTATTCACTTATTAAAATTGGTATATGTGGTTTTATTTCATTATGTTTTTATATTTTTATTACTTATTAATATAAAGTAATAGAAGATATATTTGGTAAAGAATATATAAATAAAATATTAAATAA
>CAVCAD010000136.1:0-2475 GCA_963600145.1 Bacteroidaceae bacterium | reverse complement strand
AGATTATAGTACTATAATAGAACTTATTAAAAATATATTTAGATTTATTATATTATTTACATTTTATTTATTTAATATTAATTTATATTATATTTTAATATTATCTAGCATATGTTTTTTACTAAGTATAATTATTAAATATGATAATACTTAGTAATGAATGTAAAGTATAAATTTATAAAACTTGAAAGGTTATATTAAACTAGTTATAATATCATTATGAGATACAAAAAAAGTATTGATTATGGAGGGAAGAATGACATTAGATGTAGTGTTTAATATATTTACAAAAGTTTTAGATATATCCGTAGTATGGGCAATGTTTTATTTTATTTTGAAATATAGTAGAAATAATTTAAAACTTACATTAATATTTAAAGGAGTAATATTTATTATAATTTTAAAATTAATAAGTGATTACTTAAATTTATATACAGTAGCAGTACTTCTTGAATATGTTATACAGTGGGGTTTTTTAGCAGTTATAATTATATTTCAACCAGAGATTAGAGGAGTACTTGAAAATTTAGGAAGAAGTAAATTACTTGGAAAACATAAAACACTTACAGTAGATGAAAGAGAAAAAGTTGTTTATGAAATATCTTCAGCTCTTGAATATTTTAAGAAAAATAAAATAGGAGCATTAATTGTTTTAGAAAGAGATTATAGTTTAAAAGAATATATAGAACCAGCAACTAAAATTTATGCTGATATTAGTAGTGATTTACTTATTTCAATATTTTTTCCAAATAATCCACTACATGATGGTGGTGTTATAATTGAGGGAGATAAAATAACATGTGCAGGATCAGTATTTCCAACAAGTATGAATCCAAGTTTATCTAAAAGATTAGGAACACGTCATAGAGCAGCTCTTGGAATTTCAGAAATAAGTGATGCTATTGCGGTAATGGTTAGTGAAGAAACAGGAAGAATTAGTATAGCAATTAATAGTGAACTTAATTATAATTTAGGTGTTGAAGATGCAAGAATGTTATTAATGGAAGAATTAAAACCTAAAAAAGAAGCATTCTTTGATGCAGATGATGTAGTGAAGGAGGAAGAAAATAATGAAGAAAAATAAAAATATAAATCCTTCTGAAAAGAAAAAACTAAAAGATATATTAAAACCAATTAAAACTTTCTTTAAATTTATATACAAAATATTAGATAAAATTTTAATAACTCCAATTAGTAAATTTGTATATTATATAACTGATAAACTTGGAAATAATAGTGGAGCATTTGAAAGATTTTTAAATAAACCAGGAACTTTAATATATATATCACTTATATGTGCGGTTGTATGTTTCTTAGTAATAGATAATAAAGCAGTAAATCTTGTTTCAAAAGAAAGTGTTGTTTTAACGAATCAAACAGTAACTGCTAATTACAATGAAGAGGCATATGTTGTTGAAGGAATACCTGATAGTGCTGAAATAATACTTATGGGAAGAAAAAGTGATCTTTATTTAGCAGAACAATTAGCAGATCATAAATTAACACTTGATTTAAGTGATTTATCTGAAGGAACGCATAAAGTAAAACTTAAATATAATAATCCTATAAATTCATTAGAATATAAATTAGACCCAAGTTCTGTTACAGTTATAATTTATCCTAAAAAGAGTGAATATAGAACTCTTACTAAAGATATTATAAATACAGATAAATTAAAAGATGTACTTGTTGTAAGTAGTGTAATTCTTGATAAAGATGAAGTAATTATAAAGAGTTATGAAGAGAAACTTGATAAAGTAGCAAGTGTAAAAGCTATAATAGATGCTATGGCAACGAATGCAACAGTTGCTGGAACTTATACATTAGAGAATGTTAAATTAGTTGCTTATGATGAAAATGGTACAGAAATACCTGATATTGAAATAGTACCTGGTCAAGTAACAGCAACTATTACAATTACATCACCAAGTAAAGAAGTGCCTATTAAAATAATACCTACTGGTGAAGTTAAATCAGGAAGTGCTATTAATACAATAACTTCTGATGTAAATAAAGTAATATTGTATGGTGATGAAGAAGCATTAAAATCTATTGAAGAACTTGAAGTAAATATTGATGTATCTGATTTAAGTGAAGATAAAAGTTATCAAATTGATATACCAAAACCATCAAATGTAAGGGCAATGAGTGAAACTAAGATGAATGTTAAAGTAACGATGGAAAAAGAAACATCAAAAGAATTTGAAGATATTCAAATTGAAATGGTTAACTTAAAATCAGGATTCAAAGCGTTAGGTGCTTCTGAGGATGATGTAAAAATAAATGTTGTTGTAAAAGGAGTCTCAAGTTTACTTGAAAAATTAGATAAAAATAGTATTAAGGCATATGTAGATTTATCTAATGTAAGTGCACCAGGAACATTAAATGTAGCGGTATCAGTTACTGGAGATGATCTAAGACTACAATATACATCTAAAGTAAAAACAGTTTCAATAATTATTGAAAATGAATAAT
>CAVCAD010000135.1:0-2498 GCA_963600145.1 Bacteroidaceae bacterium | reverse complement strand
CCTCAGCATTAACTTGAGTAAAAGGAATTAATAACATAATAGATAATATAAATACTCCAATTCTAAGTGATTTTTTCTTTTTAGTTATAAATATTAATAAAGTATAAATAAGTGATAATACTAAAAAAGGAATAAATATATATAAACCGTATTTTTTTATAAAAGTTTTTGCTCTATTAGAAAAAACTCTATTATATTCTATTTCTTCAGTTATTTTTTTAAATTCATCTTCATCAATATCTGTTGTATCATAAAAAGGATCACATATATATTCTTTTTTATTTTCTTCTATTTCACAAAAATTAGATCTAGCATAACTATTATATCTATTAGTAGTTACTTTTAATGTTTTTAATATTTCATCACTACAATTACCATTATTAGAATATACTCTAACTACATAATTTATTTTTTGATACAAAAAAGTTTCATTAATTGTTACTTCTTTATTATCTATACCATAATATAGTGTTTTACTTTCATTTCTATCTTCATATACCTCTATATATAAATTATCAGTAAGATTATCTATTTTAATTATTGAATATAAATTATTTGTTTCTTTGTTTTCACTTAAACTTATAGTTACTTTATTAGCTTCATTTAATAAAGTTTTATCAGAACAAGCTAAAACATTTGTTTTAAATGAAAACAACGAAATAAATATACAAGTTAATAAAAACCATCTCTTCATATTACTCCTTTACTAAAAACCATGTTTAGCTTTTCTTAACATTATATTCCCTATTATTATTGTTGGAATTACACTAACTAAAACAAGTGCTATTTGTATTCCATAATTTTTAAAAAAATTAGTTACATTATCAATTATTGTTTCATCAGCTGGTTGTTCATTTTTTTCCTCTAGTCCCTTCAAATATGTTTCTATAGTATTTTTAAATATTGGTGCTGTTATTTCATAATCAAAAAACTTAGATTTACATACAGAAACTTCTTCATAACCAATACAAGCATTTGTATTATAATAAGGATTTACATATGGAACATTTATTCTAATTGTTCTTAATGATACATTTGTACAAGCATTTGTATATGATCCTTTTATTGAGGCTGTAAAAGAAGTACCTGGTTTAATATTTTTAATAATTACTTGATTATTATCATTAGTGCTTATATCAATATTAGAATATACTATAATAATATCATCAACAACATTATTAAATATTAATGAAAATGTTTCATTATCTTCATTAAACTCATAAGCATAATTTACATGTACAGCTAAAGACTGTAAAGTTACTTGATCAGAATAAGTACATTCATCACTTGCTTCAGCAAAAACCATAACAGGAAGTAATAATATTATAAAAATTATCTTTTTCATATTAATTATCTCCTAAATCATAAAATTCAATTAATTCATTTAATTCATTAACACTAATTATTTTCTTATTATTTGAATTAATTACTTTAACAGGAAATGAATTTTTAAAATAAATTATTAAAGGTGCTTGTATTTTATCTATTCCATTTCCAAGTTCATTTATAAGAACTTCTTCATAATTATCATAATTAGATACATTAATATAAACAAAATTATTTAATAAATTTTCTTTTTTAATTTTTTTATAAATATCTTTTTCTAATTTATAAATATTACTATTACCATTATATCCTATATATACTATTGCTTCATTCATTTCAGAAATACTTACTTGTAATTCATTTAAATTAAGTTCATATGTTTTACCTTCTAAATAACTAACACTTGTTTTAATAGAATTATAATTTCTAATCCAAGCTGATATATAGAAACTTAAAACTATAACAATTAAAATAAACATAAAATATAGAATATAATTTTTATGAGTTATTACTCTATCATTTCTCATATCTTTCTCCTATTGTTAATGATATCATAAAAATTTTACTAATTCAATTTATTAACCAGAAAAAAACACATTTTTTTAAATGTGTTAATTACTTAAATTATTTAAAATATAATCATTAATTTTTTTACTTATATTTGCATCAGAAACTAATTGTACAGATTTTACATCATTATCAATAGATAATTCAAATAAACGTGCTTCTTCTTTTATTTCTTCTTTATTTTCATCAGTTTTAATTGATAACAAATATGTTTTTCCCCCATAAACAATTTGCTTAGCAACTACATAATTTTCATTATCATATGAAAAAGTTTGATAAGTTAAATTTTCCATTCTTTTTTCCTCCCAAATTATTTAACGACTTTTGGTGCCATATCTTCTTCGCATATTTCTTCAAAAGCAACAACTGCTGATTCAGTATTACTTGCTTCTTGTGCTTCAACTGAAGTTACTTCAACATTAGCATTAGATTGTTCTACAGTTTCTTCACTAGCCTCAGCGATTGGTTGTAAAAAACTATTATTTGTCATTTCATGAGTTATTCCCTCATTTTTATCTTCAAAAATTTTAGCAAATTGGTCTTCATCTGCTTCTTTTTGACCAGCTGCTTCATTTTCATAGTTTACATCTTCAACATTTCCTGAG
>CAVCAD010000134.1:0-10279 GCA_963600145.1 Bacteroidaceae bacterium | reverse complement strand
ATATATTTTTTAATATCTATATATCTAATTATTGACATTATTAAATATGATAACAATGTTGAAATGCAAGCAGCATATAAACCAATAAATTTTATAAGTGCTAAATTTATAACTATATTTATAATTGCGGAATAAATTGATGTCATAGCAACTTTTTTGGTTAATTTTAGTGCAATATAAATTGCACTATAAATACCAACAATACAGCTAAATAATGCTCCTATAATTAAAATTGGAATATAATTATATGATTCACTAAAATTATTGCCAATTATAATTGAATAAATTAATGGCAAAAAGCTTATTATTAAAATTGATAGGCATGAAAAAAATTTTAAAGCAGAATTAAATATTGAAGAAAAGAATTCAGTACTATCATCATCTTTAATGTGCAGAGATGCTGATTCAGACCATGATAAATTAAATATTGAAAAAAGGCTACTTACAATTGATGGAAATTTACACGAAACAGCATAAATGCCATTTGAAGACACTCCTAAAAAAAGAGAGATAATTGTCCTATCGGACACATTTATTATCCACCATGATATACTATTGGGAATAAGAGGAATAGAATATTTCAGCAAGTCCTTTGATAAATTTTTATCTTTTAACGAAAATGAAATATAATTGTATATTTTTAAAAAAACAATCAAATAAATTATTAAAACAGAATTGGAAAAAGCCATGGAAATTAATAAGCTTATTGAACCGCAATGACAAAAAATAATTAAAATAATATTGGAAACAATGGTTAAAGCTCCTCCAATAAAACTTGCGATAGAATATGTTAAGTTTTTTCCTAGTCCTCTTGCAACCTGAAGAAAAAAATTACAAAAAATACATATTATTATATTCAAAATTATTAAATATTTGTATTTAACATTAAAATACAAAATCACTAATAAAAATAAAGGGATAAAAATCATAATAATTTTAAAAATAATTAGTAATGAATTAGAAATTATTTTTTTTACCATTTTTTCATTATTCCTATTATCAATTAAAAAACGAAAAACAGCCATTTCTTGTTGTAATGTAACTAAAGGAACGAATAAACTAATATAAGTTATTATTAAGTCTATATAACCATATTCACCGCTTGTTAAATATGAAGTATAAAGAGGAAGCAAAAAAAATGAAAGAAATTGAGTTGATACCTTTCCTAAAAAAATCAAAATAGTATTTTTTAATAATTCATTTTTTTTATTATTTTTTTTATTCAATTTTTATTCACTCCCCCTCAATTCTATAATATCACGAAAAATTTTATCCTGAATTATATTTATTGACACATCATTAGATGAATTTTTTAGTAATAGACTAGAATCATCATAAATATCTTTCATATTATATAAAGCCAAATTTTTTTGAATTTTGTTAAAAATAAGCTCAACTTTTTTATCCCAAAATATAGCAGTTATTGGTATTTCATATGAAGATGCAATTATTAAACTGTGCAACCTCATTGAAATTATTCGATTATATTTTTTTATTATACTTACCAATTCATTAGGAGAAGTTGGTTTTTTGCTAAATGATACATTAGAATTATTCATATAATATTTCTTATAAATATTATATGCGAAAGAATAGTCCTTGGTATTTCCATTGCAAAAAATTTCAATATTTTCTTCATTATTTAATAAATAATCAATTGATTTTTTCCAAAACTTTTCCAACTTTGATATTTCAATATTTTCTAAAAACATTATTCCAATTCCCACTTTGTTACTATTTTTTCCTTTTATTCCATATAATTTAGAGCAATAAAGTCCAGCATCATATGTAAATTTAATTTTATCATCATTTTTCACTATGCTTCGTAAATAACTGCAATCATCCCTACAAGATATATTTTTAACTATGGGATTATTTAAAGCACTAGTTAACAATTTGTTTAACAAAAAATTTTTGTTGTTTCCAACACCACAAGCATAAAAATAAACAGGTATTCCTTTTTTTGCAGCTAATTTAACTATTTTATAAATCGGATATGAGAAATACCACATAAACATTTGACCACCAACAAATATTATTTGGTCGCAATCTTGAATGTTTTTTGAATATAAATATTTATTATAATCAGGAAAATTTTTTTTAATGATTATAATTTGTTTCAAACCAGTAGGAATCATCTTTTTAAATAATGATGGGGAAGATTTCGTTTGACAATTTAAACTTGTATCATCAATGTAATTATTAAATTTTTCTTTCTTCGAAATATCAATTTTATTAACCTCTATACTGTCACAGGAAAAAATTTTTTCAAAACAAGAAGACAATAAACCATCCCCAAGATTATCAGAATACCATTCGGCAATAAGTGTGACTTTTTTCATGTTTAAATTTCCCCGTTAAATTTATTAATAATAGCATCCACAATTCTTTCAGATGCATAACCATCACCATATGGGTTTGAAGCTTTACTCATTTTATCATAAGCATCCTTATCCGTTAATAAAATTTTAGTTTCTTTATAAATTGTTTCGGTGTCTGTACCTACAAGTTTTAATGTTCCTGCTTCAATTCCTTCAGGTCTTTCAGTTGTATCTCTTAATACTAATACTGGTTTACCAAGACTTGGTGCTTCTTCTTGAACTCCACCACTATCTGACATAATCATATAGCATTTATTAATGAAGTTATGGAAGTCAAATACTTCAAGTGGTTCAATAAGTTTTACTCTATCACAACCATCAAATATTTCATGAGCAACTTCCCTTACTTTTGGATTTAAGTGAATTGGATATAATACTTTTACATCTTCAAATTCATCAACAATTTTTCTAATTGCTGTAAAGATATGTCTCATTGGATCTCCTAAGTTTTCTCTTCTGTGAGCAGTAACTAGGATTAATCTTTCATCATCTTTAATCCAATCAAGTTCTGGATTTGAATAGTCTTTACTTACAGTTGTTGCCATTGCATCAATTGCTGTATTACCTGTAACATAGATTTTATCTTTATCTATATTTTCTTTTAAAAGATTACTCTTTGATAATTCAGTTGGTGCGAAATACATATCTGTCATACAATCAACCATTTGTCTATTCATTTCTTCAGGGAATGGACTATATTTATCATTTGTACGAAGTCCTGCTTCTACGTGACCAATTGCAGTTTGATTATAAAATGCTGCAAGAGCACCAGCAAATGTTGTTGTTGTATCACCATGTACTAATACGATATCTGGTTTTGCCTCCTTGATAACACCCTCAAGTCCATACAATACTCTAGATGTAATATCAGATAAAGTTTGACCTTGCTTCATAATATCTAAGTCGTAGTCTGGTGTAATTTTAAATGTTTCAAGTACTTGGTCTAACATTTCTCTATGTTGTGCTGTTACACAAACAATATTGTCAATTTCCTTTCTACTTTCTAGTTCTTTAACTAGAGGTGCCATTTTAATTGCTTCTGGTCTTGTACCAAAAACACTCATTACTTTAATCTTTCTCATTATTTTTCTCCTTTTTTAGTTTTAGAATAATTTTTTGTGGATGCATAAAATAATATATAATTCTTGCTATAATTTTTCCTAGAAATTCGCCAAATAAACAAATACATTTTTTATAAATATTCTTTTTTAACTGTTCTTCTGTGGATAACCATGAACCAGAGAAATGGTGAATTGTATAGCTATTATTTGTTAAGGTTATTTCCCCCGTTTTCCAAGATTTGGGGCAAAAATAGTCAAAAGGATAAAAAACAACTTCCCCATCATTAAGTTTTTGGTAAGAAGATTTTGTTATTAATCCATATTTTTTTACTGTTAAATTGGTAATTCTAGTTACATTAGTTGTTAAATCCATATTTCCATCTTTATCTATAAATTTAATATCTTTATACTCATCAAGCAAATCTTTTATCCATTTGTTATTTTTTTCAGCCCCCATAATTCCAGTAGGCACCAAATTACTATCTTCGAATCCAGAAAATGCTTTATTTTCCAAAAAAGAATCTAAAGATTTTAAAACTTCAACATCGGTGTCCATATATATTCCGCCTATGTTATATAATGCATAAAGTCTTACATAATCCGTTACAAAAGCATATTTTTTCATTTCATATGCTTGGCGAACATATTCATTAGAATTAATGTCAAAGTTTTCTTCGTTCCACTCAATGATTTCATAATCCGGGCAATATTTTTTCCATGATTCAATATATTTCTTTGCAGATTCAGGTAAATTTCCCTTTCCAAACCAACAATAGTGAATTTTTTTAGGTATCATGACTTTCCTCCCTTTAATTTTATCTTTCTTAAATATTCGTATACTTTTGGTGGAATAATTCCTAAAATCAATGGTCTTAGGCAATAAATTTTATATACAAATGGTATATTAATCATTTTAAATCCAATTTTTTTTACATAAAATTCATTTATTCTATTCTTCCAATTTCGACGATATGTTGCATTTCGATCATCTCTAATAAAATATAAATTTTCTTGAATATTATATCCAAAATAATTATTTGCATATAGTTTAAACCATAAATGGTAATCTTCAACTCTAAGTAATTTTTTATCAACAGAATAAGTGCCAACATCTTTTAGTGCTCTTGTTTCAATTAAAGCAGATGCATGACAAAAGGGACTAATTTTCAAAAAATCCATTTTGCTTGGTGACTCAACATATTTCACTTCACCCCAACTTCCATTATCGTCAAATAGTATAGCATTTGAACAAACAAAAGAATATCTCTTATTATTTTTTAAAAATAAATATTCTTTTTCGAGTCTTTCTGGCGAACACTCATCATCACCATCCATACGAGCAATATACGGTGCAGTTGCAAATGAAATGCATTTGTTTAAAGTAAAATTTAATCCCATATTTTTTTTGTTTTTAAGTATGATAATTTTTTTAGGAAATTTCTTTGCATATTCTTGAGCTATTGATAAAGTTGAATCAGTTGAGCCATCATCACACATTATTAATCTCCATGATTTAAAAGTTTGCTTTAAAATTGACTCAATACTTGCTGGCAAATATTTTTCACAATTATAAATCCCCATAATTATATCAATTTCAATATTATTCATTATTTATTTTCCCCCCTTCAACACTATATAGATAATTTCCTAATATAAAAATAACCCAAAATAATGCCTGTCTACTATTAACAAGTGTAAAGCTTTCAGCTAATAAAGCAATGTAAACAATAATATATTTAAATGGTAATTTTTTTATATTGTTATATATCCACATACAGACCAAAAATAATGATAAAATTCCATAGTTGAATAAAATACTAGGTAATGTTGCATGAAATTCTTGTTGGTGATATGCTAATTGCCATCTTTTAAAGTTACCCTCCCCAGCGCCATATATTATGTATTGCGGATAATATTTGATTCTGTCATATCCACGTTCTTGTAACAAATTACCATTTTTAGAATCAATTTTATTAACTTTTTCGCTAACTCTATCAAAAATTTTTATATTAAGATATGAATTTTGTAATTTATTTAGAAAGTTAGCGTCATATAGTGAATAAGCTAATCCTATGGAACAAACGAATAATATAATGAAAAAAGCAGCCATTATTTTTTTTGAATTTCTTTTAATAAATGATGGTAAAGTTCGCATTATATTAATAACATCTAATATCAAAAATACAGAAATACCTAATAGAATACCTGTTGACATTGATTCAAATATAAGAAAAACTGATATAGCAAGGTAAGGCAATATATTTTTATTGTATTTTTGATTTAAAATATATATGAAACAATAGTTTAATAATATGAAATATGCTAATTGATTTGGATCATTAAATGTTCCCATATATCTTGTTAATCCGTACCATCTTCCATAACCCAAAGCATATATCAACAATTGAATAATTAAATTAAGTTTTATAACAATGTTCATTTTACTTAAAAATTTTTCATTTTTAATTGCATATCCGAATACAATAATAGCTAAGAAATCATATATATAATATAATAAATATATTAAAAAATCAGTTGTTGTATATGTAATAAAATAAATTGACTGTATAATTAAAACTAAAATCAAGAAAAAAAGATAATACTTATTTTTATTAATTTGTTCTTTTAAATTATCAAATGAGTAAATATTTTTTTTATTATAAATCAAAAATAAAGCAAAAGATAAAGCCAAGAAAATGTCACATATTTGCATTGAACCTGATGCAAATATATAATATGGTTTTAGTAATAAATAAATTATTAAAAAATAATAAAACAAATGCACAAAAAACAACTCCTATATAAAATATATTTTACTCATTTTAATAATAATTTTAGAAATAGAATATTCTTTTATTTTTTCAATATTATTATTACAAATACTTTTTTCATGGTCCTTTAATAAAAATTCGATTTTTTGAACCATTTCATTTTCCGATGTCACAACAAAACCATTTTTACCATTTTCAATTAAATCGCGAGCTCCTCTACAATCATTAGATATAACTGGTAGTCCGGAAGCAAATGCTTCCATTATATTCACCGGAAGTCCTTCCCTTAATGAAGAAGATAAAGCTATATTGGATATCTTCATTAATTGGGTTATATCTTTTCTAAATCCTAAAAAAATAACATTATTTTCAAGGTTTTTATTTTTGACCATTTCTTGATAATATCCATTTCTTTCATCAGGTCCTACTAATAATAATTTTATATTTGGATATTTCTTAATTAATTTTTCAGTACAATTAATTAGCATACCTTGATTTTTATTTTTATCCAACCTAGCTACAAATATCATAACAAAATCATCTTTTTTTAATTTCAATGATTTTCTTAAATTTATTTTTTCTTTTTCAGTCATTTCAAAATTGAATTTTTCTTCATCTATACCAACACCTGGTACATATTGAATATCATTACATTTTTTGAATTTTCTTTTACATAAATCATAATCTTCTTGATTAATTAATATTAACGTATCAGTATATTTTGATAAGTATTTCTCAACAGGGTAAAATATTAACCAATTTTTTAAAGGAACTCCTTTAAAAAAATGTAATCCATGAGCAGTATATATAACTCTTGTATGAAATTTCTTTCTAGCTTTTTTTGCAGCTAATCTCGTTACAACACTACCCATAGGTGTATGTGTATGTATTATATCAAATTTTTCTTTATTAATTATTTTCTTCAACTGACTAATTGCTTTTAAATTATTTATTTTTAATGGGTTTCTTTCAAAAGACACAACATGTTTTACATCGCAATACGGTATTACTTCATTACCATTAGTCGCAACATGTACAATATAACCTTTTTCTTTAAATAATTTTAAAAAAGGTAAATGAAATTGCAATATATGCGAATCTACAGTTGCAGTAAATAACACTTCCTTCATATATTCCCCCTATATAATTCTTTTACTTTTTTCAATAACTTCTAGTAATGTTCTTTGCTCCTTTAAATTTTTTAATTCTATTTCAATAGTATTTTTACCTGCATTTACTCCTTCTTTAGAAAGAACAGTTTTAATAGTTAAAAATACTATTTTTATATCTTCTATAAATGAATAATTCTTAATATATTCTAAATCATAATTAATTTTAGTATTTATATCTATATTATTTCTACCTTTTACTTGTGCTAATCCGGTTATTCCAGGCAAAACATCATTTCTATGTCTTTGTTTTTCGCTCATATTATTATAATAATCAACTATCCAAGGTCTAGGACCTATAAAAGACATTTCTCCTCTTAATATATTAATTATTTGTGGTAATTCATCTAAACTAGTTTTTCTAAGTATATTACCTATCTTAGTATATTGATCTTTTTTACTAAAATCATATACATCATTATCTTCAATCATACTTCTAAATTTATATAAATTAAATACTTTACCTTTTAATCCAGTTCTTTTTTGTTTAAATAATATAGGCCCTTTACTATCTATTTTTATTAATATTGCTATTATAATCATAGGAATTATAAAAATAATTAATATGTTAATAGCAAGTGTTAAATCTATCAAACGTTTAAAATATTTATACATAATTATATCCCCCTTAAGTATTTATTAATTTATCAAAATTTTTATAAAGTAATTTATCTATTTCTTCATCTTTTAAATACCATTTTAATTTTCTTTTTATCTTTTTTTCATTACCTATAACCTCATGGTGAGTATCACTAGATAATATATCTATCATATGTTTTTTTAAAAGTTTCTTAAGAACTTTTTTACTTTCTATACCATATTTTCCAAATAAACTTGTATAATTTCCTTGTAAATATACTCCCATATTAATAAAATTGTTTAATATATCTATATTATTTTTAACAAAATAATATCTTTCAACATGTGCTACTACGATAGTATATCCTGCATTAATTAATTCTTCAAAAACATTTATTGCATTATAAGGTAAATTCATCATAGGAAATTCAATAAGTAAAGTTTTAGAATTATTTATAGTATATATATCACCTTTATTTATTAATTTTAAAATATCATCACAAAATAATATTTCATTACCTAAATAAACTTTAATTTGTAAATTATTTTCTTTTATAATTTTTTTTAATTTATTAAATATTTCTATTTTATTTTTATTATTAACTATATACTTAGTATTTACTGTATAATGTGGTGTAAAAACTATTTCATTTACTCCACTAGATATGATATCTTTTAATAATTTTATGCTTTCTTCTTCACTATTACATCCATCATCTATTCCTGGTAAAATATGACTATGTAAATCTTTCATTACTTTTTATCTCCATAATAAGCATATGAATAATAACCATAACTTTTTTTACCTTTATCTATATCAACTTTATTAATTATTACTCCAGTTAAAATAGAATTTGCTTGTTTAAATAATTTATCAGCTTTAGATACCATTTCTAATTTAGTTTTTTTATTAGAAACAACTAATATATTAGCATCACTATATTTAGTCATAACAATTGCATCACTAATTCCAAAAATAGGAGTGCTATCAATAATAATTACATCATATTTTTTCTTTAGCAAATTAATTATTTTTTCATTATTATTACTAGATAATAATTCAATTGGATTAGGTGGAACAGGTCCACTAGGTATTAAATCAATACCTTCGTTAGTTTTAATAATATAATTATCAATATTTTCATTATCATGATAATTTAAAATTAATTTAGAATATCCTTTATTGGTACAATTAACTACATTAAATATTTTACTCTGCCCACCTAGCCTTAAATCACCATCAATTAATAATACTTTCTTATTTTCATCTTTATAAGCCATAGCAAGATTAGCAGCTATAAAACTTTTACCATCTCCTTGCATAGCAGATGTTATAAGTATAACTTGCATTCCTTTATCAACAGCAGAAAAAGATAAATTAGTTCTTATAGTTTTAATAGATTCAGTAAAAATATTCTTTTTTTCACTATTAATTAATATTTCATTTGAATTATTTTCTTTTACCACAAAATCACCCCTTTATTGTAGGCACAGTTCCAAGTACAGTTAGTTTTAATTTATCTTCTATATCGGCAGGACTTTTAATTGTAGTATCAAAGTAATAAATAATAAATATAATACTACTTGCTAATACAAAACCAAGCATAATATATATACAAAAATCTTTTAGATAATTCATGTTACATGGTCTGTCTTCTAACTCTGCCACATCAAGCACACTAACATTATCAATATTGTATAAGCCTTTAACTTTATCAGAAAAAATAGGTATTATATCATTTGCTATATCTCTAGCTAAATATTTATCTTTATTTTTAACTATAATTTTAATAATCTCAGTATCATCAATCATAGATACAGTTATTAAATCAGATAATTCTTTATTAGTATAATCTAAATTCATATTACTAATTAATTGCTTTAATACACTATGACTTTTAATAACATTACTATAAGTAGAAACTAAATTTTTATTAAGTAAAAAGTCGTTTTGAGTATATTTCTGTGAAACTTCCCCTTCAGTAGTTAAAATTATAGTAGTGCTACTTTGATACATAGGTGTTTTTAATACTAAACTATAAAAACTACCTAATATTAAGAAAACAAGTATTGCTATTGCTACATAGCCTATTCTCGCTAGATAATAATTAAAAAATTCCTTTAAATCAATTTCTTCTTCCACAATATCCCCCTTTAAATTGCAATGTATTATACAACAAAAATTGGATTTTATCAAGTAAAAATTTTTCACATAATAAATAGAAATAAAAATATATTTATTATATAATAATATATTATAGGAGGAATAAAGTGTTAATACTAATTTTATTTACATTATCAATTATATTTATATTTCT
>CAVCAD010000133.1:0-16810 GCA_963600145.1 Bacteroidaceae bacterium | reverse complement strand
GAATAAATAATATTAAGTCTATTGAATATAAATTAGAAAAAGAAGGTTATATAGCTAGTGAAATTGAAAAATTAAAAGATGTATTAACAGATGATGAATTAAATGATTTTTACTCTAAAAAATATGATAAAGAAGCACTTAATTTTATAGATATAAAACATTTTAATTATAATAATTTAGATAAATATTTAAAATATGATAATAAAAAAACAAATTATAGTTATGAAGAAATAGTTACATTAATAAATGTTCATGCTGATGAAGAAGATTATGAAAATATTAATTTAACTGATACAAAACTTGGTAATTTGATGTTAGTTAATAAAAATAATATGTTAGACTCAGGATATGTACCAAATGAAATAATTACTATAGATGAAAGCTATGCATATTATAATGTAAAAATATCAAAAGATATTTATGATGCGTTTTTGCAGTTAATAGATGGTGCTAAAAACAAAGGATATACTTTAGTTGCTTCTTTTGGTTATAGAAGTTATTCTGAGCAAGAAAGTATATATAATGAATATAAAAGTTTGTATGGAAGATATGAAGCAGATAAAATAGTTGCTCATCCTGGATGTTCTGATCACCAAACAGGTTTAGCTTTAGAAATAGAACCATATGATAAAGATCCTGAAGATGTTGAATCTAATGAGGAATATATATGGCTTATAGAAAATTCATATAAATATGGTTTTATACAAAGATATCCTAAAGGAAAAGAATATATTACAAAATTTGATTATGAACCATGGCATTTTAGATATGTAGGGATAGAAGCAGCATATAAGATTCATAATGAAAATTTAACTTTAGAAGAATATTATTACTATTATGTCAAATAGTAATAATTTTTTTTATAAATGAAAAAATCAATTATCATTTACCGATAATTGATTTTATCTACTAAGACTATCACAATTCTGATAAAATTTATGATTATCTGAGTTTAATGATATACACTATTTTTTAATAAATTTTTCAAATTTATTAGGATTTTTTATCTAAATATTATCAGTATTTAGTGTGTATACTTATCTTTTGAGTTTTCTTTCTCAACTACATATGTGTTTGCTCTTTAGCGATAAGTAATAATATTAAAATCAATTAATATTATACATCTTACATATAAAGTAATATTTAGAATGCTTTTCATTTAAAATCACAACGTGATTATTTAAATGATAGGTTATTCTATTTATGTACTCTATTTATTGAGCAATTTTATTATACTATAATAAAAATATAGATGTCAACTATTTTTTTAAAAATTTTAAAAAAATTTTTAAAAGGTTAGGTTGCAGGTAAAGTATTCCTTGTGATATAATGTGAAAGGAAGGTAGATATGAGTATGAAAAAAAGAGTGATAAGTGCTTTTGTTATAATTTTGTTAATAGTTCCAATAATTATAAAAGGAGGATATTTGTTTAGAGCAGTAGCATATTTATTAGGAATATATAGTATGAAGGAACTAATAGATGTTTTAAGCAAAAAAAATAATATTCCTGTTTTAATAAAAATTCTTTCTTTAATAGCTATATTTGTATTTGAATTTTTAAATATTAATTATGCTAACGATTATTTAATTGATTTTAGATCAATATGCTTAATTCTTTTATTATTATTAGTACCATTAATTTTATATAATGATAATAAAAAATATAATTTGGATACAGCACTTATGTTGTGTACATTTGTTTTTCTAATAGGAAGCGGTTATATTTCTATTACACTTTTAAGAGAAAATAATGTTAATTTATTTATTTATATTTTATTAATTCCAATATTTACTGATACATTTGCTTATATTGGAGGTAATTTAATTGGTAAACATTATTTGTGTCCAAAAATATCACCTAAAAAAACATGGGAAGGTTTTTTTACAGGTATAATACTTACAACTTTCTCTATGACATTAATTTATTTATCATTATTTACATACTCAAATAATTTGTTATTATTAATATTGATTATATTATTTTTATCTATTTGTTCATCTGCTGGAGATTTATTTTTTAGCTTAATAAAAAGAGAAAATAATGTTAAAGATTTTTCAAATATAATACCAGGACATGGTGGTTTACTTGATAGAATTGACAGCATTTTATTTGTATATATTGCATATGTACTTATTATGAGTTTTATTTAAAGGAGAAGGAAAATGAATACTATTATTACTATACTACTATTATTAATTATTATTGGAATTATTGTTACTATACATGAATTTGGTCATTTTTTAGCAGCAAAGAAAAATGGAGTTTATGTATCAGAATTTTCTATAGGAATGGGACCAAAAATTTGGGGATTTAAAAGAAAAAATGATAATACAGATTATAATATAAGATTACTTCCTATTGGAGGTTTTGTTGCAATGGCTAACAAAACTGGTGAAATTGATAATAAAAAAATAAAGAAGAATCAAATTTTAGAAAATAAAAGATTTTATCAAAAATTATTAATTTTATCAATGGGAATTATATTTAACTATTTACTTGCATTAGTTATATTATTTGTTAATGGTTTAATTTATGGTAGTCCTATTCAAACACCTACGATATCTGTTATAGAAGAAAATAGTGCTGCTTATAATGCTGGTTTAAAAGAAGATGATGTAGTTCTATCTGTTGATGGTAGACATGTATGTACATCTAGTGATTTATTAATTGAATTATTAGCAAAAACACCAAAAGAATCTTATGAACTTGTTGTAAGAAATAAAAATATTACAAGGATTGTTATCTTAGTACCAAATGAAATAGAAAATGAAGATGGCAGTAAAACATTATCATTTGGATTTGGTATTGAATCAGGTAAAAATTATGGATTACTTGCCGCAGTAAAATATTCTTTTGAAACAACATATTATACAACAAGAACAATTTTTTATACTATAGTTGATATGATTAAAGGTGAAATTAAATTAGATAGTTTATCTGGACCTGTAGGTATGTATACTATAGTTGATGAAGTTAAGTCAGTAGGACTTGAAAATTTAATATATTTACTTGCTTATTTAAGTATAAATGTTGGATTCTTGAATTTAATTCCAATATCTGTATTTGATGGTGGTAGAATATTAATTATTGTTATAGAAAAAATATTTAATATAAAAGTAAATGAAAATGTTGAAAATATAATTTCATTAATAGGTTTTGGATTATTAATTTTATTAACTATCTATATAACTTATGGAGATATAGTGGAATTAATAAAAGGATAATATTTATGAGTGATATAAATTATAATAAAAAAATTATTAATTATTGTAAAAATTATTATAGAATAATAGATGAAATATTTTATGAAGATGATACAATTGTTCCTAAAATGATAAATATATATAAAAAATATATTTTTACAATTGATTTAAATGATAAAAATGAAGTAGAAAGTATTATTAAAATAGATAAAATATTATATTCTTATTTTGAAGATTATGATTTAAGAAAAAAATTAAATACTAGTTTAAGAAAAATGAAAGTAAAAAAGAGTGATGATAATTTATTAAAAACAATAGTTTATAATATAATAAATCTTTATGATAAATATATGGAAGATTATACTAGAAATATATATATTCCAAGGTGGATATAAATGGATATAAATGAAGTTTTTAAAAAATATCCTTATTTTTCAAAATTACTTATTAATAATTCTTTAATTACTGAAAATATACAAGAAATAAAAAATATAAAAGATGTTGAAGAAATAGACTTGATGATTAAAAGTTTATATCAAATTAACTATGATGATATTGATGTGCTTCTTTATAATTTATTAACAGTAACTGGTAGGATTTTAAGAGATCAATATTTTGATGATGGTAATAGTAGAACATTAAAGGCTTTTTTAAGAGATTATTTAGAAGAACTAGGATATTATGTATGCATTAATGATGATGATTTTGTAATGCCAGTATTGTTTGAAGGTGAAACAGCAACTATGTCTGATATTATAAAATTTAAAAATATGACAAATATTAAATTTAAAAATGAAAAACATAGATAAAAATACTTAAATGTAATAAGTATTTTTTTAATTAAGCAATACTTGAAAGATAGTACAATTAATAATATAATTATAGATATTTAAGTGAGGGATGTTATGAAAAAATTAACTAGAAGAGAATTATTAGATGAATATTTTAAATTTTTTGAAAGTAAAGGACATAAATTAATTAAATCTGCGAGTTTAATACCTGAAAATGACCCTACAGTTTTATTTACAACCGCAGGAATGCATCCACTTGTACCATATTTATTAGGTATGGAACATGTTGATGGAAAAAGACTTGTTGATGTACAAAAATGTATTAGAACATCAGATATTGAGCAAGTAGGAGATGCTTCACATTTAACATTTTTTGAAATGCTTGGAAATTGGTCACTTGGTGATTATTTTAAAAAAGAAATGATTAGTTGGTCATATGAATTTTTAACAAGTAAAGATTATTTGGGGCTTGATAAAGATAAATTATATTTTACTGTTTTTGAAGGAAATGATGAAGTACATAAAGATGAAACAAGTTATAATGAATGGTTAAATAATGGAGTAAGTAAAGAACATATATTCTTTTTACCAAAAGAAAATAATTGGTGGGAACTTGGTAGTAAAAGCGGTCCTTGTGGACCTGATAGTGAAATGTTTTATGACACAGGTAAAGAAAAATGCTCACCTAATTGTAATCCTTCTTGTTCATGTGGCAAATATTTAGAAATATGGAATGATGTTTTCATGGAATATGAAGCTAAAGATGGTAAGTATTTACCACTTAAAAATAAGAATGTAGATACAGGTATGGGAGTAGAAAGAACAATAATGGTACTTAATGGTAAATCAAGTGTTTATGATACTGATATATTTGTAAATATTAGAAAAAAACTTGAAGATATAAGTGGTATAAATTATGAAAGTAAAAAAAGACAATTTAGAATAATAATGGACCATTTAAGAACTAGTGTTTTCATTTTAGCTGATGATGTTCATTTAACTCCATCAAATACTGGTAGTGGATATGTATTAAGAAGATTAATTAGAAGAATGATTAGATATATTAATGAAATTATTCCAAATTATACAGATGCTGATATAAAAAATATAATTGATGTAGTAATAGATGATTATAAATATGATTATAAAGAATTAAGTCGTAATAGAGATTTTATTATAGAAGAAATGTTAAAAGAAATAGTTAAATTTAATAAGACTATTAAACAAGGTTATAAAGTATTTGAAAAAGAAACAAGTCATTTAAAAGATAATAATATAAGTGCTGAAGTTGCTTTTAAATTATTCGATACTTTTGGTTTTCCTCTTGAATTTACTAAAGAATTAGCATTAGAAAAAGGATATAATGTAGATGTTGATGGCTTTAATAAAAAATTTGAAGAGCATAGAGAAAAATCTAAATCTATAGAAGCTGGAGAATATAAAGGTGGTCTTGCTGATAATAGTTTTGAATCTACTAAATATCATACTCTTGCTCATTTAGTTTTAGCTTCTCTTAAAGAAATGTATGGTGATAGTATTTATCAAAAAGGTTCAAATATTACACCTGAAAGATTAAGACTTGATTTTCCACTTGATCATAAAATGACAGAAGAAGAAAAACAAGTGTTAACTGATAAAGTAAATGGATATATTAAAATGAATTTACCTGTAGTAAAAGAAGAAATGAGTCTAGAAGAAGCAAGAAAAGCAAATGCTGAAGGTGCATTTCAAGATAAATATGGTGATAGAGTTTTTGTATATACAATTGGTGATAATGTTTCAAAAGAAATATGTGGTGGACCTCATGTTGAAAATACATCTTGTTTAGGAACGTTTGAAATAATAAAAGAAGAATCTTCATCTAGTGGTACTAGAAGAATAAAAGCGGTGCTTAAATAATGAAAAAAAGTATATTTAATTATACTATAGAAGAACTTGAAGAAATATTTATTCAAAATGGTTTTAAAAAATATAATGCTTCTCAAGTATTTGATTGGATTTATAGAAAGGCTGTTTTTGATATAGAAAAAATGACTAATTTATCTTTAGAATTTAAAAAATATTTAAGTGATAATTTTAGTTTTGAACTTTTAAAAATAGTTGCAAGAAATAAAGAAAAAAGTAGTGAAAAATTCTTATTTGAATTAAATGATAAAAATACTATAGAAGCTGTACTTCTTCACCACGGATATGGAAAAAGTTTATGTGTTTCAACTGAAATTGGTTGTAATATGAATTGTTCTTTTTGTGCTAGTGGAAGAATTAAAAAAATTAGAAATTTAGAAGCTTTTGAAATGGTAGCACAATTATTAACAATACAAAAAACTATTAATGCAGGAATTAGTAGTGTTGTTTTAATGGGAATAGGAGAACCTTTTGATAATTATGATAATGTAATTAAGTTTGTAAATTTATTAATTAATCAAAAAGGTATATCTATCGCACAAAGAAAAGTTGTAATTTCTACTTGTGGTATAGTTCCAAAAATTTATGAATTTGCCAAGTTTAAACCACAAGTGAATTTAGCGATAAGTCTTCATTCATCAAGTGATGAAGTAAGAAATAAATTAATGCCTATAAATAAGGTATATAATATTGAAAAATTATTTAAAGCACTAGATTATTATATAGAAAATACTAATAGAAGAGTAAGTATTGAATATATATTAATAGATGGTGTAAATGATAGTAAAGAAGATGCGTTAAGACTTGTAAAATTATTAAAAAATAAATTAGTTTATGTAAATGTTATTCCTTATAATGAAACAAAATTATGTGGTTATAAAAGAAGTAGTGATGAAAATATTGATATTTTTTTAAGTATACTTAAGAAAAATGGTATAGATGTAACTAAGAGAAAAGAAATGGGCTCAGGAGTAAATGGTGCTTGTGGACAATTAAAAGCAAATAATGATAAAAATTAATAGACTTTTTTAATAAAAGAGGGTAAACTATTATATTGTAAGAGAGTGATTAAGATGGATGAAAACAAAATAAAACTTGAAGAAATAGAATTAAAATTAAGGGATTCAGTACTTGATAATTTAACTGCTGAGGAAAAAATAGAATTTAAAAATAGTATTAAGCAGTTAGAAGGTGAAAAAAATATAAGAATTCTTTTAGATAAAATATATAATGCTCAAAGTTTTACCTCACAAGATAATAAAACATTTGCATATTTTATTGTGGGTTATAAAATGGCATCTAGTTTAAAAGAAGGCGAAAAACTTACAAAAGGTGGTAAAAGAATAATAGATGAAAGTGGAGCTAATATAAATTTATATTCTAATGATGAAATAAGTTTATTACTTAGACTTTATGAAAATAATAAATCTTTAGTTGATAAAATTATAGAAGATAATAAAGATGAATTTACTAAAGTAAGTTTTTCTGATAAATTAAAAGAATTTTTATTTCCATATTAATAAAAAAGTGATAAAATAGTAAAATAAGTTAATAAAATTTAAATTTTATTAACTTTTTTCATTTAAAAAAAGAGTTTTATAAAAAAATGGAATATATAAATATTGAGAGGAGTTTATAACTATGAGTGAAGAAATAATAAAACAAATTAGAGAATCTAATGATATAGTTGAAGTTATAGGCTCTTATTTGCCACTTACTCAAAGGGGTAAAAATTATTTTGCATTATGTCCTTTTCATTCAGACCATTCACCTAGTATGTCTGTAAGTCCTGATAAACAAATATTTCGTTGCTTTACATGTAAAAAAAGTGGAAACGTTATAACATTTGTAATGGAATATGAAAATGTTAATTTTACAGAGGCTTTAAGGATTTTAGCACAAAGGGTAGGAATTAAGGTTAATGTTCCTAAGGTAAGAACAGTTAATAAAGAATTTGAAATAGGATATCAAATTTATGATATAGTAAATTCTTTTTATAAAAATAATTTAGATTCTGTTTTAGGAGAAAATGCAAGAGAATATTTAAAAAATAGAGGAATTAATAAAGAAATTATAAAAGAATTTGATATAGGATTATCAGTTTCAAATAAACTTTATAAAATGTTAAATAAAACTTATGATGCTAAAATACTTGAAGATTTAGATATTATTAGAAAACAAGATAGTAGTTATGCTGATGTATTTCAAAATAGAATAATGTTTCCTATTAAAGATGAAGAGGGAAATGTAGTTGCTTTTTCAGGAAGAATTTATAACTCAGTATCTGATAGTAAATATATAAATTCTAAAGAAACTTTTTTATTTAAGAAAAGTAATATACTTTATAATTTTAATAAAGCTAAAGATAATATAAGAAGAGAAAAAAGTATTATAATATGTGAAGGTTTTATGGATGTTATTAGACTTTGGTCTATTGGATATAAAAATGCAGTAGCACTTATGGGAACTAGTTTAACAGATAAACATTTTGAATTAATAACAAAATTGAAAGTAAAAATAATTTTAAATTTAGATCAAGATAATGCTGGTAAAAGTGCAACTTTAGACATAGGCAATATGCTTTTAAAAAATAAAATAGATAGTGAAATAATAATTTTTAATGAATATAAAGATAGTGATGAATTAGTTTTAAATAAAGGTAAAGATGCTTTTGATAGTGCATTTAATAATAGAATAAGTTTTATAGATTTTAAATTAAATTATTTAAAAAAGGATATTAAATTAAATGATTCTGTAGAACTTGCTAATTACATAAAAAAAGCAATTGATAGTATTAATGAACTAGATGATGATATATTAAAAGAAATAAAAGGAAAAGCACTTGCTAAAGAATTTAATTTAAATGAAAGTACAGTTATGTCTAGAATAAAAAAAGGAGTAAAAGAAAAAACAATAATAAAAAAAGAAGAACCTAAGAAAAGACTTAATAAATATGATATTAGTGAAATGAGAATATTATATTATATGTTAAATAATGAAGATGCTATAAGACTTTATGAAAAGGAACTTGGATATTTATCAAATGATGAAATGACTGATTTTGCTAATAAAATAATAGATTTTAGAATAAAAAATGGTGGTTTTGTTTTAGCAGATTTTATTTCCTCTTTACAAAATGAAAAAAAAGAGTATAATATATACGCGAAAATTATGAATTTTGATCAAATAGATGATTATGATGAAAATGTTATGCGTGATTATATTAATGTTATTAAGGAATGTTTTGTTAAAGAGCAATTAGGAATACTTAATAATAAATTAAAAAATACACTTGATATAGAAGAAAAAAAAGAGTTATTAAGGAAAATAGAAAATATTAAAAAGGAAGTGTTGAAATGGTAGATGGTATGAAAACTTTAAAAGAAAGAATAGAAGAGTTAGTAAATGAAGGTAAGAAAACTGGTAAGATAAGTTATGAAGAAATAGCAAAGAAAACATTAGATTTAGATATGGATGCATCTGGATTAGATGACCTATATAATGCTTTAACTGAAAATCATATTGAAATAATTGCTGAAGACGAACCAGAACTTGAAAACAATGATATTTTAGCAGATGAAATAATATTAGATGATGTTTCTGAAGAATCTAAAGATATGTCAGTAAATGATAATGTAAGAATGTATCTTAAGGAAATAGGAAAAATTAGTTTACTTTCTTTAGAAGAAGAACAAGAATTAAGTAAAAGAGTAGCACAAGGAGATGAAGATGCAAAAAGAATACTTGCTGAATCTAACTTGCGTTTAGTTGTTTCAATAGCTAAGAGATATGTTGGAAGAGGTCTTTTATTTCTTGATTTAATTCAAGAAGGTAATATTGGGCTTATGAAAGCAGTTGAAAAATTTGATTATGATAAAGGATATAAATTTTCAACATATGCTACTTGGTGGATTAGACAAGCAATAACAAGAGCACTCGCAGATCAGGCTAGAACTATAAGAGTGCCTGTACACATGGTTGAAACAATTAATAAAATGGCTAGAATTGAAAGACAAATGACACTTGAACTTAATAGAGAACCTACAGATGAAGAACTTGCTAAAAAGATGGGTCTTACTGCTGAAAAAATAGTGGAAATAAGAAAGATATCACAAGACCCTGTATCATTAGAAACACCAATTGGTGAAGAAGATGATTCACATCTTGGAGATTTTCTCGCAGATGAAAGAACAATGTCACCAGAAGATTTTGCTACATACGAAATACTTAAAGAAGAATTAAAAGAAGTTTTAGAAACTTTGACAAAAAGAGAAGCAGATGTATTAGAACTTAGATTTGGCTTATTTGATGGAAGTTGTCACACACTAGAAGAAGTTGGAAAAAAATTTGGTGTTACAAGAGAAAGAATTAGACAAATAGAAGCAAAAGCACTAAGAAAGTTAAGACATCCTTCTCGTGCTAAAAAGTTAAGAGACTTTTTGATTGATTAAGGGAAAACAATATGAATAACAACTTAGAATTATCATATTATTTATCTATATTAAATAATGAAAAATTATTATATAAAGATTATCATGAATTAATAATTCTTGTAGCAAAGGATTTTGCAAATAATCAAGAAGATTTAAAAAAATTAATTACAGTTGGATTTACTATTGTTAATAATATGATAAATAAATTTAAACTTGAAATAAACAAAGTAGAAATAAAAGCTCAAATAATAAAAATATTAATAATTGAATTTCAAAAATGTTTGCAAATAAATAAAAACATTATTATAAGTGAAAAATGTTTTCAAAATGAATATACTCCTGTAGAAAAGTTTGATACACTTAGTGATTTTGAAAAACAATATATTTTATATAAATATGGATTATATGATGGAAAAGAGCATAGTAGTCAAGAATGTTTTTATATGTTTGATATTGAAAAGCATTTAGGAAAATTACTTGAAGAGAAAATGTTAAAGAAACTAAGATTAAATTATTTTTCAAAATTAAAGTAAAGGGGGAATAAAAAATGAAAAATAGTATTGATTTTTATAATGAAAATGTGGAAGACAGAAGAGTTTTGACAAAAGAGGAAGAAATTGAACTAGTAGAAAGGATGAAAAGTGGTGATGAAACCGCAAAGGAAGAACTAATTAAGCACAATTTAAGATTAGTAATTTCAATCGCATCTAGGTTTAAAGATTATGAAGGCTGTATTTCTTTTGATGATTTAATTCAAGAAGGAAATATAGGGCTTATGAAAGCAGTAGATAAGTGGGACCCTACAAGAGGTTATAAATTCTCAACTTATGCAGTTTATTGGATTTATACATATATTAGAAGACATTTTTATAAAAATGTTAATGATTTAAGTGTTTCATATAATTATTCAAATAAATCTTTTAAAGTAAAATCAACACTAGGATATTATAATAAGATGAATAAAAAACCAACACTTGAAGAAGTAAGTTTAAAAAGTGGATTATCTATAAATGAAATTGAAAATGCATTATCATTTAATTATGACTTTGTTGATATTGATGAAGAAGTAAAAGATAATGATATAGTTGTAGAAGACCTTATATCTGATAATAAAACAAGTTTAGAAGAGCAAAGTTATTATAATATTTTAAAAGAAGATATTAAAGAAGTTATGCATAATTTATCAAAACGTGAAGCAGACATTTTAAGATTTAGATTTGGTTTATATGATGGAAAAATTTATTCTTTAGATGAAATAGGTAAAAAATATGGAATTTCTAGAGAAAGAGTAAGACAATTAGAAGAAAGAACACTTTCTAAATTATCAAAGAGTAATTTTGGTCTTAAATATAGGGAAGAACCTAAAAGTAAAACTTTAAAAAGGAATAATTAATTTTGAAAAGAATTAATGCAATTATTAAATATATTAAACCAGAAGATAGAGTAATTGATGTAGGATGCGATCATGCTTATTTAAGCATGATTTTATCTAAGAAAAGAATTTTTTCAATAGCTAGTGATTTAAAAGAAAATATAATACAAAAAGCACACCTAGTAGCAAGCACAAGAAAATTAGATGATTATATAGACTTTAGATGTGGTAATGGTTTTGATACTCTAAGAAAAGAAGATAATATAAATGTTGCTGTTTTAAGTGGTATGGGAAGTTATTTAATAATAAAATTATTAAGTAATACAAATTACAAATTTGAAAAAATAATTACTATATCTAATAGAGAACATGAATATTTAAGAAAAAATATGCTTAAATTAGGTTATACTGTTTCATTAGAAGAAATAATATATGAAAAAGGTAAATATTATAATTTAATATTATTTAAAGAAGGAAAAACTAAATATACAATAGATGAATTAATTATAGGGAAAAATCATCAAAATTTAGAAATGTTAGATAAAAAAAATAAAGAAGAACTTATTAAAATAAATAATATATTAAATACTATAAATAATGATAAATTATTACAAAAGAAAAAAGTAATAGAAAGAAATTTAATAAGTAAATTTCAAGAAAAATAACGAAGGTTTTTTACTTAAAAAACTTTCGTTTTTAAAACATTTACTTTTTATGATTACATTTGGTACAATTATTGTATTAATAACATTATTGACAGAAGAAGAGGTGAATAAAATGAGTAAAGCAACACTTTTACCCGCAGATACATATCAAGTTGTAAATAAAAGTTTTTTAACAGAAGCAGAAGAACAAATTTTAACTATGCTTTATATGCCAATAGTTGGTTCAAATGCTATTGTTTTGTATTTATCTCTTTATAGTGAACTTAAAATGTCTAACTTTATGACAACAAGTTTCACTCATCATCACTTAATTACGACTTTGAGTTTATCTTTAGAAGAAGTAAAAGAAGCTAGAATTAAATTAGAAGGAATATCTCTTTTAAAAACTTATTTTATGGAAGGTAGTGTAAATTCATATATTTATGAACTTTATGCACCTTTACCTGCTTATGAATTTTTTTCACATCCAATATTTAATATGGTTCTATATAATAATATAGGTTCTATAGAATATAAAAGAGTACTTAATTATTTTAAAGCACCAGTTATTAATTTAAAAGATTATACTGATATAACAACAAGTTTTGATAATGCATTTACTTCAAGTAGTTATACTCAATTTGAACTTGAAGGAGTTAATATAATTAAAAAAGATAAATTAAAATTAAATTATGAACTTGATTATGATTTTGATTTTTTAATTTCAAGTATGCCTAAAAATTTATTTAATGAAAGAGCTTTAAATAAAACTACTAAAGAATTAATAATAAATTTATCTTTTCTTTATAATATAGATCCTTTAGTTATGTCTGATTTAGTTAAAGCTAGTTTAAATGAAAAAGGATTAATAGATAAAGAAGAATTAAGAAAAAATACACGTAAATACTATCAATTTAATAATGATAATAGACTACCTAGTTTACTATTTAAAACAGAAAGAAAATATTTAAGAAGTCCTAGTGGTGATAATAGTAAAAGAGGTATGCTTATTCATGTTTTTGAAAGTACAAGTCCATATGAATTTTTAAAAAGTAAGAATAAAGGTGTTAAACCTAGTGAAAAAGATATGAAAACTCTTGAAACACTTTTACTTGATGTTAATTTAAATCCTGCGGTAATAAATGTATTAATTGATTATGTACTAAGAATTAATAATAATAAACTTACTAGTGCTTTTGTTTTAACAATTGCTACCCAGTGGAAACGTGCTGGTATAGAAACCGCTAGTGATGCTATGGAATTTGCTGAAAAAGAACATAGTAAAAGAATGAAAAGAAAAGAAAAAACAGTAATCGGAAATAAATATAAGAAAGAAGAAATAGTACCATCATGGTTTAATGAAAAATTATCAAAGACACAAACAAGTGTTGATGAACAAAAAGAATTAGAGGAAATGTTAAAGGAGTTTAAAAAATGAAAAGAATAAGTGAATATAAAAAATTTAATAAAAAGAATTTATTAAACTCTTTAAAAGTAGATTTTATGGTAAGTTTAGAAGATAAGGAATTTGTTAAACTTGTAAATTCTTTAGATGTTTCTGAAGAAATTCTTATAAAAAATGCATCTGATTTAGAAAAAACAGTATGTGAATTAAAACATTGTGATAAATGTAATGGTTTAAATGAATGTAAAAATGAAACAAAAGGATATGTTAATTATCCAGTGGAATATCAAAATAATTTAATTTTTTCTTTAAAACCTTGTAAATATTTTAAAAAAGAAAAAGAAAGTAAAAGTAATACTATATTTTTTGAAACTCCTTTGTTTTTACAAAATGCAAGTTTAAGTAATATATATACTGATGATAAAGCAAGAATTAAAGTAATTAAATATATAAAAGATTTTTATAAAAGTTTTGATAATAATAGAATGAAAGGCTTATATTTATATGGCTCTTTTGGAAGTGGGAAAAGTTATATAATTAGTGCTTTATTAAATGAATTATCAAATAAATATAAAAATATTAAAGTAGTTAGTATTTATTTTCCTACTCTTATTTTAAAACTAAAAGAATCATTTGGTACAAATGATATGAGTTTTATGGAAGATTTATTATATGCAGATGTTTTATTAATTGATGATTTAGGAGCAGAAGCAAATAGTAGTTGGAGTAGAGATGAAATACTTGGAAGTATTCTTCAAACAAGAATGGATAATAATTTATCAACATTTATTACATCTAATTACTCTAAAAAAGATTTAGAAGAACATTTTGCTTCTACTAATAAAAGTTATGATAGAATAGCATCAGCTAGAATAATGGAAAGAATAGATGAACTTACAAATGAATTAGAACTTATAAGTGAAAATAGAAGAAGGATGTGAAGAAAAATAATGAATACAGTATGTTTAGTTGGAAGACCAAATACAGGTAAAAGTACTATTTTTAATAGAATAGTTAAGAAAAAAATATCTATTATTGAAGATACACCAGGTGTTACTAGAGATAGAATATACTCAAAAGCAAATTATAATAATAAAGAATTTATTTTGATAGATACTGGTGGTATCGAAAATAATACAACAGAATTTTCTTCTATAATAAAAATGCAAGTAGATATCGCTATTGATGAAAGTGATATTGTAATATTTGTTGTAGATGGTAAAGATGGATTAACACCAGGTGATAGAATTATTCGTGATCAACTTAAGAAAAGTGGTAAAAATGTAGTAGTTTGTATTAATAAAGTAGATAGTAAAAAAACTGATGATAATATTTATGAATTTTATTCATTAGGTTTTGATAATTATGTTCAAGTATCTGGTGAACATGGATATGGTATAGATGAACTATTAAGTAAAGTAACAGAAAATTTTCATGAAGAAACAAATGAAGAAGATAAATTACTTAAATTTTCTGTTATAGGAAGGCCAAATACAGGGAAGAGTAGTTTAGTAAATGCACTTCTTAATGAAAAAAGAGTTATAGTAAGTGATGTTAGTGGTACTACTAGAGATGCAGTTGATACAAGACTTAAATATAATAAAGAAGAATATATTTTAATAGATACTGCTGGTCTTAGAAAAAAAGGAAAGATATATGAAAGTGTTGAAAAATATAGTCTTTTAAGAAGCATGAAAGCAATAGATAGAAGTGATGTTTGTATTTTAGTCCTTGATGCCTCAAGCGGAATAGTAGAGCACGATAAACATGTTGCATCTTATGCTTTAGATGCAGGAAAAGCTATTGTTATAGTAGTAAATAAAATTGATTTAATGACTGAAACAAAAGAAGAATTTACTAAAAAAATACGAGATAATTTTAAATTTTTACCATATGTTAAAATAGTTTTTTTAAGTGCCTTAACTAAAAAAGGAGTTCATGCATTAATGCCAGAAGTACTAAGAGCGTATTTATCATATACTAAAGAAGTAAAAACTAGTCTTATTAACAGTATAATAAGAGATTCATATTTAGAAACACCACCTGCGACATACAACGGTAAAAAACTTAAAATATATTTTTGTCATCAATCAGGTATAAAACCACCAAGGTTTGATATTGAGGTTAACTTAAAAAAATTAGTACATTTTTCATATGAAAGATATTTAGAAAATTGTATTAGAAAAAATATAGATTTTACTGGAACACCAATACAATTATACTTTAAAAATAAAGGTGAAGAAGAGTAGAACATAAAAAGAAATCATTCATATAATAAATTAGGTGATTTAATTATGAATGATTCTTTTTTTGAAAAAATTGAAAAGAAAACAAATGTAAATAAAAATACAATTTTGAATTTAGCAAGTAGACTACAAAATGGTAATTTTAAAGATGAAAAAACTTTAAGAAGTATAATTAGAGATATAAGTAAAATGACAGGTAAAGAAGTTAGTGAAGAAAGAGAAAAGAAAATAATAGAGGCTATTATTAATGATAAAGTACCTAAAGATGTAGATAAATATATCTAATCTTTTTTATTTAAATATGAAAGTTTATTTAATAAATCATAATATTTCTTATTAAGAACTAAATCATATTCAGGTATATATTCTATAATTTCTGGATTAAAACTTAATCTATAATCATAACTATTAAATAATTCATTTTCACTAATACTATTTAAATTAAGATATTCAAAATTTTGTTTTTTATAAAATTGTATTAATAAATAAGTTATAAAGTAATTACCATCTACATTACTATTAGAAAGTCCATATGTAGATTTAATTATACTTATTTTATTAAAATATTTAAAAGTTATAATAGAAGATATTATAATTTTTTTATTAGCATTATTTTCATCAAATATTAATCTAGTAACATTAGTAATTTCATCTTTTAAATCATGTATTTTATTATCACTAAGTAATTTAATATTAAGCAATTTTTCATCATTTATATTTTCTTTATATTCTTTTATTATATTTTTATTTGTTTCAATTTCAGCTTCATATTCATTATTTAATAATTTTAAATAAATATTATAATCAAT
>CAVCAD010000132.1:0-9810 GCA_963600145.1 Bacteroidaceae bacterium | reverse complement strand
ATTTTAAAAAAGAAAGAGATTTTTCTAAAATTATTGATAATCAATGTAAGAAATGCAAATATTTATATATATGCAATGGTAAGTATTTTTGTAGGGAAAACCCGTGTGAATTTTTAGATTATAATATTGAAACATATATTAAAACTTATGTAAAAAATACTTTAAAATAATTATTGAATATAGTATAATACAATCAACGAGGAGGAGAAAAAGTATGAAAGTAGTTAAAAATCCTAATAAAAAATCAAAAATTAATGCTGCTGGATGTGGTTCAGGAAAAGTAAATAGTTGCCACTGTTCTTCTAAAAAAACTAATTAATTAAAGTAGTCTAAATCGAAATAAATACATCTGAGTTGAGATTAAAGTGATGAAATTTGTTAAAGTAAGTATTTTTAATTAAAATACACTTTATTTTAATATCTTTTTTCATCATTTTTTTAATTGAATAATTATATTATTAATGATAAACTTAAATTGTGATTAGTTTATGACAAAAAAATTATATGAAAAATATAAAAATATGATATATCAATTTTTTAAATTTGGTATAGTAGGAGTAATTAATACTATTAATAATTATTTAGTATATCGTTTTTGTTTATATATTAAAATTAATTATGTAATATCAACTACTATTGCTTTTATAGTTTCATCTATAATTGGATATATTCTTCAGAAAAAGTTTGTATTTGATAGTAAAGTAAAAAAGAAAACATCACTTGTTAAATTCTATATAGTTTATATAAGTAGTTATTTTATATCTTTAGGTCTTACTATTTTATTTGTAGAATATTTTAAGATATCTGATAAATATGCACCACTTTTAGTATTATTTGTTACAGTTCCATATAATTTTATATTAAGCAGATTTTGGGTCTATAAAGAAAAGAGGCCTAAAGGTGAAAAGTAGTACTTTAGCAAACATAGTTAGAAAAGACATAATTAAAATGATTAATTCATCTGGTGCATCACATGTTGCTTCATGTTTATCAGTAGTAGATATTTTAACTGTACTTTATAATGATGTTTTAGATAACTCTTTAATTATTTCTAAAGACATTAATAGAGATAGAGTAATATTAAGCAAAGGTCATGCAGGAGCAGCAGTATATGCATCACTTGCTAATATGGGATATTTTGATAAAAAATTATTAGATACTTATTATAAAGATGGTAGTTTATTATCTGGTCATGTTTCTCATAAAAATGTTCCTGGAGTAGAGATATCTACTGGTTCACTTGGACATGGTCCTTCTTTAGGTGTTGGTTTTGCTTTAAGTGCTAAACTTGATAATAGAAAATCAAAAGTATATGTTATATGTGGTGATGGTGAACTTAATGAAGGAAGTATTTGGGAAGCATGTCTTTTTGCAAGTACTAATAAACTTGATAATTTTACTTTAATAATTGATAGAAATAATATGCAAGCACTAGGTAAATCTGAAGATATAATAAAATTAGAATCTATTAAAGATAAATTTGAAGCATTTGGATTTACTGTATTTGTTGTAGATGGACACAATTATGATAAGTTAAAAAGTGCATATTTAAAAAGTTCTATGAATAAACCAAAATGTATAATTGCTAACACTATTAAAGGCAAAGGTATTTCATTTATGGAAAATGAATTAATATGGCATTATAGAAACCTAAATGATGAAGATTTTTTACGTGCTATGAAAGAACTGGAGGAAAAATAAATGCGTAATAGTTTTGTTAATAGACTTTATGAACTTGCTAAAGAAGATAAAGACATTATATTGCTTACTGCTGATCTAGGCTATGGTGTTTTAAGTAATTTTTATGATAACTTAAAAAAACAATTTATAAATGTTGGAATTGCTGAACAAAACATGGCATCAATCGCAGCTTCTTTTGGACTTGATGGAAAAAAACCATATATTTATTCTATAGGTAATTTTACTTCTTTAAGATGCTTAGAACAAATTAGAAATGATATTTTATATCATAATTCTAATGTAAAAATAATTTCTGTTGGTTCTGGTTTTGGATATGGACAGTTAGGAATGAGCCATCATGCTACTGAAGATATGGCAATAATGAGAGCACTACCAAATATTATTATATTTACTCCTAGTGATAAAATAGAAGCAGAGCAAATTGCTGATTTAACTCTTACTACAAATAAGCCAGCATATATAAGACTTAGTAAAGGAAATGAACCTGTAATTCACAATAAAAAAATTAAAGTTAAAATAGGTAAAGCAATAGAAGTAATGAAAGGACAAGATGTTGTCATTTTTGTAGCAGGCAGTGCAAGTACAGAAGCATATGAAGCATGTAAAAAATTAAATAAAAAGTCAGTATCTACTGGTCTTTATTCTTTTCCTACTATAAAACCTATTGATAAAAAATTAATTAAAAAAGTATTTAATACTTCTAAAGTAGTACTTACTGTTGAAGATAATAATATGATTGGTGGACTTTACTCAGCAGTTAGTGAAGTAGTTGCTACTGAAAATCATAAAGCACTTTTTAAAGGTATTGGATTAAATGATGAGTATACCTCTATTGTAGGAAGTCAAAATTATTTAAGAAAAGTATATAAAATAAATAAAGATGAAATAGTAAAACAAGCATTAAAATTATTAAATAAAATAGAAAGGAATAAGTAATATGAAAAAAATAAGTATTTTAATTCCAACTTATAATGAAGAAGAAAATATTAAAAATTTATATAATGCTATTTCAAATGAATTTCATAATAATTTAAAAAAATATGATTATAATATAATTTTTATTGATAATAAAAGTAATGATAATACAAGAAAAATAATAAGAGAAATATGTAAAACTGATAAAAAAGTAAAAGCAATATTTAATGTTCAAAACTTTGGTCAATTTAATTCACCATATTATGGATTAATGCAAACTACATCTGATGCTACTATTCTTATGTGTGCAGATTTTCAAGACCCAATAGACATGATTAGTAAATTTATAAAAGAATGGGAAAATGGATATAAAATAGTAATAGGTATTAAAACTAAAAGTAAAGAAAATAAATTAATGTATATATTTAGAACTATTTATTATAAATTAATTAAAAAATTTTCTTATGTTAAGCAAATAGAACATTTTACTGGATTTGGTTTATATGATAAAGAATTTATAGATATACTTAAAAAATTAAATGATAAAGAGCCTTATCTTAGAGGTATTGTATCTGAACTAGGATTTGACAGAAAAGAAATAGAATATACTCAAAATAAAAGAGCCGCAGGTAAAACAAGTAATAATTTTTATAGATTATATGATGCAGGTATGCTTGGAATAACAACATATACTAAAGTTCCTATTAGATTAGCAACTTTACTAGGTTTTATATTTTCTACTATTTCTATATTAATTATAATTATATATTTATTACTTAAATTAATATATTGGAATTCTATTTCTTGTATATTTTTAGTAATTATGGGTTTATTTTTACTTGGTAGTATACAAATATTTTTTATAGGTTTACTTGGAGAATATATACTTAATATAAATAGAAGAGTATTAAATAGACCTTTAGTTATAGAAGAAGAAAGAATAAATTTTGAATAATTATTCTTTTTTTGTTTATAATAAAAATATGAATGAAAATATAGAAATGATTGAATACATTTATAAAAGTAGTGAAATGGGAGTAATTTCTTGTACTAAACTTTTAAATGAACTTAATAATAAAGAAAATAGAATAAAAAAATTAATAAGTGAAGAACTAAAAAAATATGAAAACTATTTAAAAGAAACTGAAAAGATAATTAAAAAAAGTAAATATGAAATAAAAAAAGCTAGTATAATGGCAAAAATAGGTGCTGATATTGGTATTGTTAAAGAAGTATTAATGGATAATAGTGATTCAAGAATATCTAATATGTTAATTCAAGGTTTCACTATGGGTATTACTGATATAAAAAGTAAAATAAGTAAATATAGAAAAATAGTAGATAAAAAAGTCTTGAAACTTGCTTTATCATACTTGAAATTTCAAGAAGAAGAAGTAAAAAAATTATCTAAGTATTTATAAACTAAAAAGAATATTTTTAGTTTTTTTAGTTTATAAAACTTTACAACACTTATTAATAAATCAAAGACTTTTTGTAAGAAATTTGATAAAATATAAATAGATGAAATATGAGAGAAATAAAATTTAATACACTATCTGAATTATATAGCAGATTAAAACCTGCATTATATAGTAAAAATTTAGAATTTAAAAGAAGAAATATAAATTATATAAAAGAAGAAGATATATGGAATTATCTTGTTAATTATGTATGGATAAATAAAATAAATTTAGATATGTTTGAAATGGTAAAAGATATTTTTGATTTAGATATTATAAAAATAGATAATTATGTTAAGAGTTTACTTGAGAATAGAACTATACTAACAAATAAAGATAGTCTTTTATAAACAGGAGGAAATATGAAACAAGAATTATATAAAGATTTATTAGATGTTGTAAAAACATATTTTGATGAAGAAGATTTAAATTTATTAAATACTTATTATGAATATGCTAATAAATTATATGACAAAATGAAAAGACTAGATGGTGAAGATTATATAAATCATTCAATTAGAGTTGCCCTTGTATTAGCACCATTAAAGATGGATATAACTACTATTGGTTCTGCTTTAATACATGAAGCACTTTTAATAGATGAAAATAATCAAGAAGAAGTTTTATCATTATTTGGTGAAGAAACAGTACAAATACTTGAAAGTATAAAAAAGATAAGTCATTTAAAACGTACATTTACAAAAGAAAAAAATGATATAAGATATAGAAGAATAATAGTGGGACTTTCTGAGAATCCATCTTCATTATTCATTAAATTAGCGGATAGACTTGATAATTTAAAAACATTATATGTTCATGATGAAAAACATCAAAAAGAAATAATAGATGAAACAGAAAATATTTATATACCTATCGCACATAGACTTGGTATAAAGAAAATAAAAGGTGATCTTGAAGACTTATGTTTAAGGAATTCTCATCCAAAAGAATATGAAGAAGTATTAAAAAAGATAAATACATCACGTGAAGAACTTGAAAATGATTTATTAGAAATGAAAAATGAAATAGTAAGTTTACTTAATGAATATAATATTAAATTTGAAATTTTATCTAGAGTTAAAAGTGTAACAGGAATTTATAAAAAACTAGCTATAGGTAGAAGTTGGTCTGATATTTATGATTTACTTGGTATAAGAATACTTGTTAAAAAAGTAGAAGAATGTTATCTTGTTATAGGACTTATTCATTCTAAATATCAATCTATTCCAAAGAGATTTAAAGATTTTATTGCTAATCCAAAATCTAATATGTATCAAAGTGTTCATACTACAGTATTTGGTTATAATAATAAAATGTATGAAATTCAAGTTAGAACTTTTGAAATGGATGAAATAGCTGAATCTGGTGTTGCTTCTCACTGGTCATATAAAGAACATATAAGTGGTAAGAAAACAGCACTTGATGAAAGACTTGAAATGTTTAAAACATTAATAGAAGTAAATGATAATGAAGATAATGTGAACTTCTTTAAATATTTGAATCAAGAACTTAATAAAGAAGAAATATATGTTTTTACACCAAAAGGTGATGTAATTGAATTACCTATAGATTCAACACCAATTGACTTTGCTTATAAAATACATTCTGAGATAGGAAATGATGTAATAAGTGCATATGTTAATAATAAACTTGTTAAACTTGATTTTAAACTTCATGATGGTGATATAGTTAATTTGAATGTTCAAAAAGGTAAAGGTCCTAATAAAAGTTGGCTTAAAAGTGTAAAAACAGATTTAGCAAAAAATAAAATAAAGTCATATTTTTATAAAAAAGATAAAGAAAAACTAATTGATTTAGGTAAAGATTTAGTTTTGAATGAATTTAAAAGAAGAAAAATAGATGAAAATGTACTTGAAGAAACTGAAAACTTAAATAGTGCTCTTGAAGAATTAAATATTGATTCTTTAGAAGATGCTTATTTTGATATAGCAACTCTTAAAATAACTCCAAATTTATTTGTAAATAAATTTGTGAAAAAAGAGAGTAAAATAGATGAAACAATTAATAAAGTTTTAAATTCTAATAAAGTATCTAAATCAGAAAATCAAATATTAGTATCAGGTGAAGATGATATTTTAACAAGTATTGCTTCGTGCTGTTCACCTGTATTTGGTGAAGAAATAATAGGTTATGTTACTAAAGGTAATGGAGTAACAGTTCATAAAAAGTCTTGTCCTTATATACCTACAAATAATGAAAGAATTATTGATGTAAGTTGGAATACAAAGAATCATGATAAATATTTAACATACTTAAATATTATTATTGAAAATGAAAAAAATAATTTAATAGAAGTTATAACACTAGCTAATAAACTTAATATAAATATTGAATCTATGCGTTTTTTACCAGATGCTAAAGAAAATATTTGTGAAGTTGCTTGCAAAGTAAATGATATTGATAATTTAAATAAATATATATCTAATTTAGAAAAATTTGATTTTATTACAAAAATAGAGAGGAAGTAAAATGAGAGTAGTAATTCAGAGGGTTAAATATTCAAAAGTAGAAATTAGAAAAAAAGTTGTTGGTAAATGTGATGAAGGTTATTTACTTTTAGTTGGATTTACAAATAATGATAATGAAAAAATAATAGATAAAGTTGTAAATAAGATTATAAATCTTAGAATTTTTCCTGATGAAAACGATTTAATGAATAAAAGTATTTTAGATATAAATGGTAATATACTAAGTATTAGTCAGTTTACATTATATGCTGATGTATCAAATGGAAGAAGACCTTCATTTGTTAATGCATTAAATCCAAATGAAGCAAGTAAGTTATATGATTTATTTAATGAAAAATTATCAAAACATGTACATGTAGAAACTGGAGTTTTTAAAGAAGACATGGAGGTAAGTCTTTTAAATAGTGGTCCATGCACTATAATAATAGATAGCTGTGACTTATAGGGTGGTAAAAATGGAAAGAAAAGAAGTAAATATAAATGATTTAAGTCCTATGATGAGAGAATACATGAAAACAAAGGACGAATATAGTGATACTTTATTATTTTATAGATTAGGTGATTTCTATGAATTATTTTTTGAAGATGCAATAATAGCATCTCATGAATTAGAATTAACATTAACAGGTAAAAATGCAGGTTTAAAAGAAAGAGTACCTATGTGTGGAGTACCTTATCATGCAGTTAATCAATATATAAATAAAGTTGTATCAAAAGGATATAAAGTTGCTATTTGTGAACAAGTAGAAGATCCAAAAAAAGCAAAAGGAATTGTTAAAAGAGAAGTAACACAAATAATAACATCTGGTACACAAACTAATACAGATTCTATTAAAGAAAGTGATTTTAATTATATTTGTTATGTAAGTGAAGAGGTAAATTCTTATTCACTTTCTTATTGTGATATGTTAAGTGGTAATACTACTACAGTATCTCTAAATAAAAATAAGAATGAACTAATAAATTATTTAGTAAATTTAAATATAAAAGAATTTGTATGTTCTAATAATTTTGATAATAATATAATTAATGAAGTTAAAAATTATAATATATTTGTTAGTTTTTATGATGATATAATAATTAATAATAATGAATTATTTATTAATATAAAAAATGATTATTTAAAAAATAATACTTTAAAATTACTTTCTTATTTAGAACAAAATCAAAAAAAACATTTAATACATATACAGAAAGTAGTAGAAATAAATAATAATGAACATTTAATATTAGATAAAGAATGTGTTAAAAATTTAGAACTTATTGAAACTTTAAGAAATAAAGATAAACAATTTAGTTTATATTGGTTACTTGATAAAACTAAAACAGCAATGGGTAGTAGATTACTTAAAAGTTTTATAATATCTCCTCTTACTGTAAAGTCTGAAATAGAAAGAAGACATAAATTAGTAGAGTTATTTAATAAAGAATTTTTACTTAAAAGTGAATTAAGAGAATATTTATATCAAATATATGATTTAGAAAGATTATGTGGGAAAGTAGCAATAGGTAATGCTAATGCAAGAGATTTAATATGGTTAAATAATAGTTTATCAGTAATACCTAATATTAATGAAGTATTAAGTAAACTTAAGTTAGATAGTTTAAAAACATTTGAAAATATAACAAAGTTAATAGATAGTAGTATTGATTTAGATGCACCTATTACAATAAAAGAAGGTAATATTATTAAAGAAGGGTATTCATCTGAACTTGATGAACTTAAAAATATTCGTAAAAATGGTAAAGATTTTATTTCTAAATTTGAAAATGAAGAAAGAGAAAGAACTGGTATCAAAACTTTAAAAATTGGTTATAATAAAGTATTTGGATATTATATTGAAGTAAGTAAATCTCAGTCTTCTTTAATTAAAGAAGACTGGGGTTATATTAGAAAACAAACTATTTCTAATTCAGAAAGATATATTAATCCATTACTTAAAGAAAAAGAAGATATGATATTAAATGCTGAAGATAAAATAAATACTTTAGAATATGAAATATTTTTAAAGATAAGAAATGAAATATTAGAATATATTAAAGATATTCAAGAAGTATCAAAAGATATAGCATTTTATGATGTTATTCAGTCTTTTTCAACAGTCGCAGAAGAAAATAATTATGTAAAACCTATAATAAGTGATAATAAAGAAGTATGTATTATTAATGGTAGACATCCTGTTGTTGAAAAAGTTATAAAAGATAATTATATAGAAAATGATATTATATTAAATAAAGAAAAAAATATTATGATTATAACAGGCCCTAATATGAGTGGTAAAAGTACATATATGAGAGAACTAGCTATAACAATAATACTTAATCAAATAGGTTCATTTGTGCCAGCAAAAGAAGCAAAAATTCCAATTTTTGATAAAATCTTTACAAGAATTGGAGCTAGTGATGATTTAGTTGGTGGAGAAAGTACTTTTATGGTAGAAATGAAAGAAAGTTCTAATGCACTTTTAAATGCTACTGAAAATTCACTTATATTATTTGATGAACTTGGTCGTGGAACATCTACATATGATGGAATGGCACTTGCTGGTTCAATAATTGAATATATTGCTAGTGACATTAAATGTTTAACTTTATTTTCAACACATTATCATGAACTTACTAAAATGGAAAATAAATATCCTTGTATAAAAAATGTTCATGTTAGTGTTCAAGAAAAAGATGGAGAAATTAATTTCTTACATAAAATAATTGAAGGTCCAGTTGATAAAAGTTATGGAATTAATGTTGCTAAATTAGCACAATTACCTAATAAAGTAATAATTAGAGCAAAAGAATTATTAAAATTATTTGAAAGTGGTAATACTAATAAAGTACAAGGTAAAGAAGAACAATTAAGTTTTGATATGTATATAAATAATGAAAATACTGAATTAAAAGAGTATATAGAATCTATAGATATTAATAATATTACTCCTATAGATGCTCTTTTAAAATTAGAAAAGATTATTAAATTAAATAAAAGAGGTTAATTATGAAAAAGAAATTATTAAAGTATGGTTTTTTAATTTTAATATTATATTTAATTATTTTTATAATAATGTTTTTATCTAATATAAATAAAAGTAATTATACTAATAAATTACCAGCATTTAGTAATATAGATAAAACTTCTAGAACTATTGAAGAAGATACAGATCATTATAGTATAAATGTTTCTTATCCTAGATATAATAATGTTAATGTAAATAAAGTAATAACTAATTATATTTATAATTATATAAGTG
>CAVCAD010000131.1:0-2600 GCA_963600145.1 Bacteroidaceae bacterium | reverse complement strand
GTTCAAATAGTAAAATGACTTTTTTAGAATTATCTACAGATTTATCTGGAAGGTACGTAAGCTTTAGAGTTAATCCATTGTCATTTAAAGAAGTTGTAGAGTTTACTAATACAAAAAAAGAAAAGTATTTCGATTTGTTATTAGATATATTTGAATGGGGTACATTGCCACAAAGATTTATGTTTGATAATAAAGAATCTAGGGAAAATTACATTCGGGATGTATATGATTCAATACTACTTAAAGATGTTGTTGATAGACTTGGTATAACTGATATTACATCATTCAATAGAATATTACAGTATGTTTTAGAAACCGAAACAAGAGAGTTTTCTGCTACTAATGTTTTAGATTATTTAGAAAAAAATAATAATAAAGTTGCTACTGATACACTATATAAATATTTAGATGCTTTATGTTCGACATTTATTGTTAATAGAGTTTATAGATATGATATAAATGGGAAAAGCGTTTTAAAGTCATTAAATAAATTTTATGCTACTGATTTAGGCGTTAAAAAAATTAAAACAAATAGTAAAGAAGTTAATTATTCACAAGCCTTTGAAAATATGATATATAATGAATTAATTAATAAAGGTTATGAAGTGTATATTGGTAAAATTTTCAAAGGTGAAATAGATTTTATTGCATCTAAAGACAAGAGTATAAAATATATTCAAGCATGTTATGATTTATCTAATGAAGAAACTAGAAACAGAGAGTTTAGAGCATTTGACAACATTGATGATAATTATCCAAGATATGTTATTTCTAAAGATAGTGAAGATTACTCTCAAAAAGGAATTAAACATTTAAATATTTTTGATTTTTTAATGAATGATGATTTTTAAAAAATAACCTATTAAGTATTAGTTTTAATAGGTTATTTTTCGTTCACCAAAACACAAAGCTATATAAAATTACATTTTTTTGTTATATGTTAAACAAGTAATTACTACTTGTGTCTATATAGCATTCATCCAACTCTTTGTTTCATACCACCAGATAATTGGTTTGGTTTTTTGTTTATAAAATCCTCTAAACCATATTTTTTAAGTAATGATATAACATAATCTATATTTTCTTTTGTACATTTTTTTTGAATTTTTAATCCTAAAATAGCATTTTCATAAATAGTTAACCAGTCAAATAGAGCATCATTTTGAAACATGTAACTATAAATAATATTTTTTTTATGTTTTATTATTTTACCTTTGTAATTAGTATCTAATCCAGATATAATATCTAAAAGAGTACTTTTACCACTACCACTTGGACCAATTATTGATATAAATTTTCCTTTATTAATATTAAATGATAAATTATTTAAAACTTTAATTTCATTAGTTGGTGTATAAAAAGATTTCTTTAATTTTTTAATTTCTACTAGCAAAAATATCACCTCTATCTTTAATATAATATGTTTATATAAAAAAATAGGTGTGGATATATAAGAATAATGTATGATTTTAATTAAAGTGTATAATATAAAAACTATTAGTTTTTTAATTACTAATAGTTTTTTCTAAAATTATTTTTTTATTATTTATTAATCTTTTATCATTTGGATTTATTTTAATAGCTTTATTTATGTTTCTAAGAGATAATTTATAATTACCTGTATAAAAATAAGCTATTGACAATAAATCATATATAGTATGATTCCAACTAAATGCTTCATTAATATATGTTTTATTATGTGTTTTAATTTTTAATGCTTTATTACAATATTTAATAATTTCTTTATAATTATTTAAATCATATGCAAGCAATGATTTTTCAACATAAGCATCTCTTAGATATGGTGCTTCTTTTATAGCTTTATCTAGCCACATATTTGCTTCATCATATCTTTTTAAATTAGCATATGATCTTGCTATAAATCTCATGGAAGCACTTCTTTCATCTTTCCATGTCGCAGTTTTTAAGTTTAAATGTTTAATTAGTGTATCAATACATTTATTCCATCTTTTATTATACATATATTCTCTACCTAAATAATGCATATTTCTATCATTATTAGGATTTTCTTTTATACTTAGTTCTAATAATTTTAAATATTGACTTCTTGATTTTTTTGTATCTTGATAATGGTTAAGTATTATATCATCGCATATTATACTGTTTTCTTTTTCGCTAGATTCTAATATTTCATGAACAGGATTTACCCATTTATAATTTTTTCTACTATGAATCTTTTCTGCATAAAAACTAATTATAGGTTTATTATCAACAATATACCAGTTATAAGTATATCTAGCTCTTGTTGTTTCTTTCTTCCAAGAATTTTCTAATTTTTTTCTCCATCCTTTTTCAAATACTTCATCTAAATCAGTGCAAACGCAAATATCTACATCGTTAGGCACCATATTTAATGATTCATTTCTAGCTATATCAAATCTAAAAGGTTTTATTTCTTTTGAAAAAACATGTATATTTAACTTTTTTAATATTTCTAAGGAAGAATCAGTAGACCCTGTATCTAAGACATATATATCATCTGCTTCTTTCATTGAATTGTACCATCTTTGTATAAATTTTTCTTCGTTTTTACAAATGGCGTATACAATAATTTTCATCTTTTTTCAATTATTTTACTT
>CAVCAD010000130.1:0-10913 GCA_963600145.1 Bacteroidaceae bacterium | reverse complement strand
ACTTTATTCTTTTATTTTGAATTATTTGAAACATATTCTTCACCATTATTATATTTATTTTTATAAATATAAAAAAGAACTAACAAAATAAAAAAGAATCATTAATGACTCTATTTTATTCAGTAATTAATTTTATAGCTCTTCTCATTTCAAGATCATATCTTACAATTTCTTTATCTTGAAGATTTTTTAAAAACTCTTCTTTTGATACACCATATTTTTTAGCAAGATTATCTATTTCTTCTTCTACCTCTTCATCTGAAATATTTATTTTTTCTGCTTTAGCAACTGCATCAATAACTATTCTATAATTAACTCTTTTTTCTGCTTCTGGTTTCATCATTTCTTCTAAATCTTTTAATTTTGATTTAGTCATCTTTAAATATTTATCAAGAGTAAATCCTTGCATAGAAATTTGATCTTCAAATTCATGAACTATTCTATGTATTTCTTCTTTTACCATTTGCTCAGGTACTTCAAATTTAGATGTTTTAACTACTTTATCTAAGCATTTATAAGTATATTCATCATTTTGTTTTCCTTCTTTATAAGTTTGTAAATTAGATTTAATTTCTTCTTTTAACTTATCTATAGTATCTACTCCTTCTAAGCCTAAATCTTTAAAGAAATCTTCATTCATTTCAGGTAAAACTCTTTGTTTAATTTCATTAATTTTAACTTTAAATACTACATCTTTTCCTCTTAGTTCTTCAGCAGAATAATCTTCTGGGAATTTTAAATTTAACTCTTCTTCTTCACCTTTTTTAAGACCAACTAAGCCTTCTTCAAATCCTTGAATAAATGAATGTAAACCAATTGTTAAAGGATAATTTTTACTTTTTCCACCATCAAAAGGTTTTCCATCTATAAATCCTTCAAAATCTATAACAGCAATTCTTCCTTCACTTACTACTTCATTTTCATCTAAAACTCTTATTTCTGCATAATCATTTTTAACATGTTCAAGTTCATGTTCAATTTCTTCATCACTAACTTCAATTTTTTCTTTCTTTATACCTAAATTTTTATATTTACCAAGTTCTACTTCAGGCATAGAAATAATTATAAGTTCTACTTCAATATGATCCTTATCTATACTTTTAATATTTACTTCAGGTTGACATACAGGTTTTATTGTTTCTTTATCATTCATTACATCTGTATATATCTTTTCAATAGCAAAGTCAGCAGCATCCATAAATAAAGCCTCAATTCCAACTTTTTTACAATATACATCAAATGGAACTTGTCCTTTTCTAAAACCATCTAAATTTAAGTCTTTTTTAATTTTATTAAATGATTTATCTATACACTCTTTCCATTCTTTTCCTTCTAATTTTTTTATATAACTTTTTTTCATACGTTTCTCCTCTTTTCAACTAAATATTTTAACATAATTAATCTTTTACCACAATATTAACAATTTTATTTGGAATAACTATTTCTTTTATAATATTTTTTCCTTCAATATATTTTTTTATTTTATCACTTTCATATACTTTTTTTAATATTGTTTCTTTTTCTTCATTCATACTAAATGAAATACTATCTCTAACTTTTCCATTAATTTGAATTCCAATTGTTACATCATTATCTTTTGTTTTATCTTCATCATAAACTGGCCAAGGTTCATAAGCTATTGTTTTATCATGTTTAAATACTACATTCCATATTTCTTCACATAAATGTGGAGTTATAGGACTTAAAATTTTTATAAAATCTTCAGCATATTTTTTAGGAAATATTTCTTCTTTATATACACTATTTATAAATATCATCATTTGACTAATAGCAGTATTAAATTGTAGATTTTCATAATCATTTGTAACTTTTTTTATTGTTTGATTAAATATTTTATCTAAATTTTTATTTTCTTTTTCATATATTTTATTTTCTTCTGTATATAATCTATAAATTCTATTAATAAATCTATATGCTCCTTCTACAGATAAATCACTCCAAGGTTTATCTGCTTCAAGTGGTCCCATAAACATTTCATATAAACGCAGTGTATCTGCTCCAAAGTCAGAAATTACATCACTTGGATTTACAACATATTCAGGATATCTTTTACCCATTTTAATACCATTTGACCCAAGTATCATTCCTTGATGAACAAGTTTTTTAAATGGTTCTTCAGTTGGTACAATACCTTTTTTATACAAAAACCTATTCCAAATTCTTGAATATATTAAGTGTCCAACTGCATGTTCAGGACCTCCAACATATAAATCAACTGGCATCCAGTGTTTTAATAATTCTTTATCAGCAAGTTCTTTGTCATTATCAGGATCAATATATCTCAAATAATACCAAGAAGATGCAGCAGAACCAGGCATAGTAGCAGTTTCTCTTTTTCCTTTTACATTGTTAACATTAACATTAACCCAGTCAACAGCATTTTCAAGTGGTGCTGTTCCATTTTTTCCTTTATAATCTTCCAGTTTTGGAAGTATAAGTGGAAGTTCACTATCTTCAAGTACTATATCAACTCCTGTATCTAAATGTATAATTGGTATTGGTTCTCCCCAATATCTTTGACGAGCAAAAACCCATTCTCTAATTTTATAATTAACTTGCTTTTTACCAATATGATTTTTTTCTAAAAATTCAATCATCTTTGATATTGCTTCTTCTTTTTTAAGACCATTTAAGAAATCAGAATTAATATGTACATTATCTTGAGTATAAGCCTCTTTTGATAAATCTGCTCCTTCAAGTACTTCTATAATAGGTAAATTAAATTTTTTAGCAAATTCATAGTCTCTTTCATCATGAGCAGGAACTGCCATAATCGCACCTGTTCCATAAGTTGATAAAACATAATCAGAAATCCAAATAGGAATTTCTTTGTTATTTACTGGATTAATTGCATAAGCCCCAGTAAATACTCCTGTTTTTTCTTTATTAAGCATAGTACGCTCTAATTCAGATTTTAATGAACACTCTTTTTTATATTTTTCAATTTCTGCTTTCTTTTCAGGTGTTGTTATTTTATCTACAAGCTCATGTTCTGGAGATAAAACTGCATAAGTTACTCCAAAAAGAGTATCACACCTTGTTGTAAATACAACAAAATTATAATTAGTGTTTTTAACTTTAAATTCAACTTCTGCTCCTATACTTTTACCTATCCAATTTCTTTGAATTTCTTTTGTTGATTGTGGAAAATCTATTTTATCAAGACCTTCAAGTAATTCTTCTGCGAATGCTTTTTGATCAATAACCCATTGTTTCATATCTTTACGAACTACTGGATATCCACCCCGTTCACTTTTACCATCAATAACTTCATCATTAGCAAGTACAGTGCCAAGTTCTTCACACCAATTTACTGGCATATAAGTACATTTAGCATATCCATCTAAATAAAGTTGTTTAAATATCCATTGTGTCCATTTATAATATTTTGGATCTGATGTGCTTATACACCTATCCCAATCATAACTAAAGCCCAAACTTTTAAGTTGTTTAGTAAAAGTTTTAATGTTTTCATTTGTAAATATTGATGGATGATTCCCAGTATCAATAGCAAATTGTTCTGCTGGTAAGCCAAAAGAATCATATCCAATTGGATGTAAAACATTATACCCTTGCATTCTTTTCATTCTAGAAACTATATCGGTAGCGGTATATCCTTCAGGATGACCAGCATGAAGACCAACTCCAGATGGATAAGGAAACATATCTAAACAATAATATTTAGGTTTTGAAAAATCCCAAATATTTGTTTTAAATGTTTTGTTTTCTTCCCAATAATTTTGCCATTTTTCTTCTATTTTTTTAAAATTATACATATCTTTCTTCCCTCTTTTTAAAATATTTACCTATAAAATCATAAATTATATATATTAATATAAATATAATAACAAATCCAAATAATAACTTATAAATATATTTTTTTACCATTAACATTAATGTAACTGTTAATGCAAGCATAAATGAATTACTTACATTTACTACACTAACAAAAAGATTATATGGAAGTTTACTAACATTTAATTTATATCTTTCTATTATAAATGATAAATCTATACTATTTTTAAATTCAAATTTATTTTTTCTTTTCTTAGCTAAAATAATAAAATACATAAACATAGAAAGTAAATATATTTCACAAAAAAATAAAATTTTAGAATATATACCCATGTAAACACCTCTAGTTAAGAATAAGTAAATAATACTTATTAAAACTTAAGAATATTATAATAAACACAAGCATTATTTTCAAGTATAACTAAGATTATAGCACAATAAAACAGACACAAAAGTGACTGTTTTATTATAAATAGAAATTACTTAAGTTCTCTTCTTTCTAAATCTCTTTTTTTAATTGTTTCTCTTTTATCATATAGTTTTTTTCCTTTACATAATCCAAGTAATATTTTAGCATTTCCTCTAACTATATATAATTTAAGAGGTATTAAAGTTAATCCTTTTTTTTCTATTTTATTATTTATTCCTTTAATTTCATTTTTATGCAATAATAATTTTCTTTCTCTTCTTTCATCATGATTAAATATATTACCTTCTTCATACTTTTTAATAAACATATTTATTAAAAATACTTCCATATCTTTTATTCTTGCATAACAATCATTTAAATTAGCATTTCCTTTTCTAATACTTTTTATTTCAGTACCTTTAAGTTTAATACCACATTCTATTTCTTCTAAAACTGTATAATTATATCTTGCTTTTCTGTTTACTATTTCCATCATTTTTCCTTACCAAAGTAAAGTCTACTTGTCTTTCTTCTTTTGATGCTCTAATACATTTAACATCTACTTTGTCACCAAGTTTGTAAACAATTTTATGTTTTTTATTTTCATATGCATATAACTCTGATATATATGTAAAGTAATCATCAAGAGAATCTAAAGGAACAAATCCACTTATTAATTCTTCTGTTTCAACAAAGAATCCATTTTTCATAGTTCCATCTATTGTAGCCTTATATTCATCTCCAATGTGATTTTCCATATATTCAGCAATTTTCATATTATCTACTTCATGTTCACATGCATCTGCATTTCTTTCTGTTTTTGAAATATGATCACATATAAAAGGTAAATCATTTTCCCACTTTAAGCAAAATTCATTACTAAAATTATTTTTAAATAAATATTCTCTTAGGAAAAAATGTACATTTAAATCTGAATATCTTCTTATAGGAGAAGTAAAATGTGTATACACTGGACTTGCAAGACCAAAATGTCCATAATTATCTATATCATATCTAGCTTTCTGCATACTTCTAAGCATTCTTTTATTTATAATTTCATAATTATTTTTATTTTTTAATAATTCCATTAAGTTCTGTATATCTTTAGGTCTTAAATTATTAGTTTTTAATTTTACATCAGGAATTGCATTCATAGCACTTAAGAATGTATAATACTCTTTAATATTTTTTTCACTTGGTGCTTCATGAATTCTATATACAAATGGAAGTTGCATATTATATATGTGTGATGCTACTGTTTCGTTTGCTGCGATCATAAAATCTTCTATTATATTTTCAGCATCTCCTTCACTTCTTTTGTGAATTTCAGTATATTTTCCATTTTCATCTACTACTGGTTTAATTTCACCTGAAATAAAGGTTACTTCTCCTCTTCTTTCTTTCATCCTTTGAAGAATTTTAGAAAGTTCTAACATAGTATATAATTCATTTCTAAACTCTTCATATCCATCAACCGTTTCACCTTTAAGTACTTTATTAACATCATCATATGTCATTTTCTTTCTTGACTTTATTACACTTTCAAAAATATCATGTTTGACAACATATCCTTCTTTATTAATTTCCATAGCACATGAAATAGCTAGTCTCTCAACAGAAGGATTCAATGAACAAATACCATTAGAAAGTTCTACTGGAAGCATAGGTATAACTCTATCAGCAAGATAATAAGAATTTCCTCTTTCTAAAGCTTCTTTTTTAAGAGCACTTCCTTCTTTTACATAATAACTTACATCAGCTATACTAACTACAAGTAAATAATTTCCATTATCAAGTTTTTTTATTTGTACTGCATCATCAATATCTTTTGTATCAGCACCATCTATTGTAAAGATTACTTCATTTGTTAAATCTATTCTTCCTTTTTTATCTTCATCTCTTACCTCTTTAGGCATATTTTTTGCTTCAAGTAATGCTTGTTCAGAAAAAATATAAGGAATTCCATACTCTTCAACTATTAAAAGAGTATCAATATCTGGACTATTTTTATGTCCTAATATTCTATCAATTTTAACTACAAAATTTCTTTTTCCTATTTCCTTTACAACACTAGTTTTAACAATATCTCCATCTACAATATTTTCACCATTATAATCTAAATATAATTTATATTTAGCTTCTTTATTAAGTGGAACTAGTCTATAATTTCCATCAACTACCTGTACTTCACATAATCCATGATTAATATTTTTCTTAAGTATTCTAACAACTCTTCCTTCAAGTCTTTTTCCAGTATTTCTTGATATTTCACATATTACAGTATCTCCATCAATAGCTCCTCTTAAATTAGACTTTGGAATAAATAAATCATCTTCATTATCTAAAAGTAAATAACCATTACCAACTTTATTAATTTCAATAATGCCTTTCTTCATTTGACTTTTTTCAAAAGGCATATAAAAATTATCTTTAGTTCTATAAACTAATGCATCTTTTTCAAGTTCTTCTAAATAAAACATAATATTTTGTATATCTTTATAATTATAATCACTAACAAGTGACTTTGTAATAGTAAGTACATCTAAACTTTTATTACTATTATTTAATAATTTTAAAATTTCTTCTTTCATATTTCCTCCTTAAAAACACAAAAACACCTATTACTAAGGCGTTTTAAAAAGATAATATTAATGATATTAATATAAATAAAATACCTAATGTATAAGTAAACCTACTAATAAATTTTTCACTTCCTCTTTCTTTTCTATTAGCAAGTAATTCTCTATTACCACCTGTTATTATTTGGCTAGCATCACTAGCTTTATTACTTTGAAGTAAAACAATAGATATAAGTAGTATTGATACAATAATTAATATAGTTCTTAATACGTCCATAATACACGCCTCCAATTACAAATTATATTCTACATTAAACACACAAAAATTACAATATTTTTTTATTTTTCTTCAGTTTTTAGTACATTTTTATAATTAAGTAAAAGACCAATTACAAAAGCATATGCCATTAAATAAAACCAAAAAATAAGCATAACAACAGTAGCAAGACCTCCATAATAAACATTATACATTCCACTATCTGTTACTTTAGTAATATATTTAGAATAAATAAATACTATTGCAATCCAAGCACATGTTGTAAATAATGAACCTCTATCAACAACAGAACCTTTTACTAATTTATCTGGTGCGATTATATATATTATTTTAACCATAGCAAATATAAATAAAAATGTTATAGGCCATTTAACTATAGGATATAATAAATTAAATGCAAATAATATTTCATTTTTAAAACCTATTTTATTAAATAAATTAAGTATAATTTCACCAAATATAGGTACTAATAATAAGAATAAAAATAGTACTATAATTAATAATGTTATTATAAATGATTTAAAATATTTTTTATATTGTCTTTTTGGTTTTATATGAAAAACCGTATTAGATGCAACTATAATACTTCTAGCACCATTACTTGCTATAAACAAAGAAGTTAATATAGTTATTGTTGAAGAAACATTAATAGGTGCATCATTAATAAAAGGTTCTATTAAATTAAATAAATTAGATGGAAAATTATTTGATATAAAATTCTTTATCCCATCTGATGATAAAGACAAAGATAAAGAAAAATGAAGTATTAACATTATTGTAGGAATTATAGATATCAAAAAATAATATGCTAAATGTCCTGGCAATATTGCAAGTTCTTCTTTTGAAAAGAAGTCAGTTAATACTTTAATTATATTCTTTACTTTCTTCACTTTTCTTTTGTTCCTCTTTATTCTTTCTTACTATAATTAGTGTTTCATTAATAGCATCATCTATACTTTTAAGTTCATCTTTAATCATAGAATATCCAAATGAAACTCCATAATCATACGGAAGATTATTTTTAAGTTCTTTAGCAAGTTTATGTATATAAGCAGTAACTATTTTTTCTTCATAACCTACTAAATAAATTAAAAATTCATTACCATCTGTTCTAATAATTTCAGAATTCTCTCTTTGAGATTTTATAAGTACACTCGCAGCTGCTTTTATTTGTGCATCTCCTGCTTCATGTCCTTTTTTATCATTAATTACTCTTATATCATTTAAATCAAACATAACTATTGCCTGTGGATAAACAATATTCTCTGACCAATATGCTATGTTATCATTTAAATAATTCCTATTTTTTAAATTTGTCATTACATCTAAATATAATAGTCTATCTTCTTTTTTAATTCTTTTACTAATTGTTATTCTACTAGATAATTTATAAAATGAAAACATAAGTATTATTAAACTAATAATTAAATAAAATACATTATTTGTTATAAACTGTAAAAATGGACTTGCATGATAATCAATTAAACTATCATTAAGTGATTTAATAGACATTTCATTAGAACTTGTTAATGATAAATATATATTAAATACTTTATTAAAAACTGTATTATTAGAATTAAATAAAAATTTATTTTCTAAATTTAATGATACTAAGTATCTAATATTATAATTTTTAAGTTTATCATTTTTATAAAAATCATAAAATTCTTTTTCAACTACTATAATACTATTATCATCAATATTATTTAATAATTTCTTACTACTTTCAAATTCAAGTACATTTATTCCATTTATAGATTTTAAATATTTACTTAAATTCATTTCTTGAATTACACTTATATCATAACCTTTTAATGAATTTAATGAATTAACTACTAAATCATTAGTTTTACTAGCAAGAACTACTACATCAACATTACCTAAAGATAAACTTGAAGTATAGTTAGCATTATCTATAGAATAATAATTTAAAAATAAATCTATACTTTTATCATTAAGTGCTTTACTAACAGCCTTTAAATTATCAAATTTTTTATATTTATATGTAGCACCTGTAAGATTAGAAAATCCTTTTAAATATCCACCAGTAAAACCTATGAATTTATTTTTTACTAAACCTTCATATGGTAAATTATCAATATAACCTACTATTATATTTTTATTAGTTATACTATCTTTCTCTATTTCAGTTAATTCTTCACTATCATATATAATATTTACTAAATTTTCATTATATTCATCATTAAATTCATCTTGCCATTTATTAAAAAATTTATTCATTATTTGTTTTAAAGTATCATTAGTTGAATCAACTGTTGCTACATAATATGAATTAATACCATCTAAATGATAGTTAATATAATACCCATCAGTTAATATTAAATCTAAACTCTTAATTATTGGAACAATAACAATATCTATTTCACTTTGTTCAAAAGCATTAATAATATCTGTTATAGTTTCATATCCTTTTAAATTTTCTTCACTTATATTACTAATATTTAAATTAATAAGATCTTTATCTTTTGATAATATACCAATTCTTTTAGAATAAATATTAGAAATATTACTATATTTAATATTTTCTTTAGATATAATAGCATAATGATCTTTATAAAATAAAATATCAGTACTTTCTAAACTAGTTTTTTCATGTAATGAAACTATAGATGCATGATTATATGTAATATTAAATGAAAGCCCAGAATCATCTTGAAAATCAGTTATAAAATCATAATATACACCAGTACCTTTAAGTGAGAAAACTGGTAATTCATCATCTACAGTAATATCAATTACACTATTTTTATTATCACTAATCCAACTCTTTTCAACAAAAGATAATTTATTTTTATCACTAGTAAATATTAATACTAATGAAATAATTAATAAAATTGTTGAAACAATAATTAATGAAATTAACATATTTTTTTTAGTTCTTTTTTTCATATCAACTTTATTCCTTTATCCACGCAATTTGAGAACTACTTGCTGCTTTATAACCCATAGTAGGATATAATGAATTTTCATCACTAACCTCTTTCGCAGTTATAATAAATTGTATATCATAATAATTTTTTTCATCTTCACTAAGAGCATCTAATGACTTTATAGCAAGTGTCTTAGCATCATTTAAATTAATTAATTCAGATAAATCTATGGTTAAATATATTATCTTACCTTTTAAATCTATAGTAACATCATTAACAGGATTTTCTGTAAATAAATTTTTAATATCTTTATCTAAATTACTATTAAGTTTATGCTCACTAATATCATTAAGTCTTGTACCATATGTACTACTTCCATTACCTAAATAGAAATATTTAATTAAACCAAACACAATTATAACAAAAGAAATCAATATTATAGCTAATAAAACAAATAATACTTTATTCTCTTTAAATAATCTTTTCACCTTTTTATCACCTTATATAATTTTATCAAAATAATTTACTAAAGTAAATTATTTCAGTTTTTTAATGTTAGAATATGTTTTACTTTTATTTTTAAATAATATGTTATTTATAAAATAATATAAATACATTCTAGTATTTTGAGTAAAAAAATCATTTAATTTATCTTTATAATAATTATCATTAATATTTCTTAAATTAATCAAATACTTAAATAATTCATATTTACTTGTTTTTTCATTTACACCTAAATTATTATTTAATATTTTCATCATATTAATACTCATTCTATTACCAAAACAATCATAAGTATGAATAAAATAATTTTTAAATTGTTCATCTGATAAAGAAGAACTTAACATTTCTTCAAAATTTATTTTTACATAATCATCAAATGCTTTATCAAATGTCATTATATTTCCATTAATATTTCTAATATATTGATTATTATTAAA
>CAVCAD010000129.1:0-4461 GCA_963600145.1 Bacteroidaceae bacterium | reverse complement strand
GATAAAGATACATTAAAAAGAAGAATTAGCGAAATAAAACATCATTTTTGGAGGAACAAGTAATATGAAAAAAATAGACAAGTTCAAAAATTTTTTAAAAGACTATAAATATGGAATATTTATAGTTATTCTTATTTCTTTATCTGTATTTATATATAATCTAACTAGTAATTCTTTTGGAATAGATACTGAAGAATACCTATACTATAAAGATAACTATTTAAACGTATGGATATCTATTAGTAGACCTTTTTTAGTCATATTAAAAAAATTTACATTATTAAATATTTTAAATTTAAAATTTACATCTTTTTTAACATATTTATTTTTTATGGCCTATTTAATCTTATTATTTTATTTTTATAAAGATATATTAAAATTTAAAAATGATACTAATTTCAAAAAAAACTTAAGAATGATTTTATTTTGTAGCATTATATCTACATCATTAATTTATGTTCATCATTTTTATTTTTTATTGCAAAGTGCTGAAGTCGCTTTTATGCTTATAATTTCATTATTTTCTATGAAATTTATAGAAGAAGGCATAGAAAACAAAAATATTATTTATAATATTTTAGGAATATTATTATTAAGTTTTTGTATTGGTACTTATCAATCATTCACTAATGTATATATAGTTATGAGTGTTATTTATATTTTTGATATTATAAATAATAAACCAAATATATCCACAGCAAATATATTTAAGAAAATAGGTATTCTTATTTTAAATTTAATAATTGCTTTGATTTTATATTTTTGTTTATACTCTTTACTTAGTTGGTATAGTAATATTGAACCTGCAAATTATTTAATGGAAAAAATAATGTGGGAAAAAGATTCTATTACTACATGTATTAAAAGTATATTAATAGGAATTCGCAACACTTATTTTGGAATTTTTGTTGGGCAAACACATTATTATAATTATTTAAATTTTATATCTTTTGTAATTATTCTTATGTCTATTATTAAAGAAATTATCTCTAAAGAAAAAAATATATTTAAAATTATTATTATGCTATGCATTATTTTATCACCTTTTAGTTTAACAATTCTTTTAGGCTCATCAGCTTCAGAACTATATAGAACTAAAATTGCATTGCCAATAATAATTGCATTTTCTTGTGTATTTATTGGCTACAATATTATTAAAAATTATAAAGTTTATATTGTTTATACTATTTTATTATCAATCTTTATATATTATCAAATAATTATTAGTGTTAGATATATAGATTCTGACCAATTAAGATTTCAACAAGATGTAAATTTTTCAACTGTATTATATAATGATTTAAGTAAATATAATATTAAAAATAAACCACTAGTTATTTTAGGATATAAAGAATATAACAATGTCCCTTATAAAGGAGAGGTTATTGGAAGTTCTTTCTTTGCATTCGATAGATATTATGTTGTTGGTGTAAATCAACGTTCTTCTCATTTTATGAATCTCATGGGATTTCCTGTGATAGATTGTAGCATAGAAGATTATAATAATGCTTTAAATTATTTTAATGAATTAAATACATATCCTAATTCTGGAAGTATAATCGAAACCGAGAATTATGTTATTGTTAAAATTTCAGATAATTTATAAAACTAAGTAAAGGATTGTGCGTAATATGAAAAGATTAGGATTATTTGTTTTTTATGACAAAGATAATTATGTAGATGATTATGTTTTATATATGCTTGATGACCTTAAAAAAAATATCAATGATTTAATTATCATATGTAATTGTAAATTAAATAATATCGAGAAAAGCAAATTAAAAAAATATACAAATAAAATAATTCTTCGTGAAAACAAAGGATTAGATGCTGGAGCATTATATGAATATTTTAATAGTACAGATGAATATAAAAAATACGATGAATTAGTTTATTTAAATGATACTTTCTTTGGACCTTTTTACCCTTTTAAAACTATTTTTAATAAAATGAAAACAAGAGATAATATAGATTTTTGGGGTTTATCTTTGGGCCATAAACAAAAATATGAAGGAATAGACAAAAACAGAAAAATTATAGATGAACATATACAAACATTTTTTATGGTATTTAAAAATAAGGTTTTAATTAGTGATGCTTTTAATAATTATTGGAAGAATTACGATTATAAAAATATGTTATACTTTAATGATATTGTTGATAAACACGAAACTTTTTTTACTCAATATTTAGTTAATAATGGATTTAAATTTGACAGTTATATAGAAGATACTTTACATTCTAAAGATTATAAACGAAATTTTAATAATTATTTTTATAATCCTTCTTATCAAATAATTAAAGACAATTCTCCGTTTATTAAAAGAAAAATGTTTTCTTATTCAGATGGTATTATGTCTCTCTTAAGTGATAATAATGAACTAAGAATATCAATGAACTATATTGAAAATAAAACTAATTATGATACAAGTCTTATTTGGAAAAATTTATTAAGATATTATAATTTACATACTTTATCTACAAGTTATGGATTTAATGAATGTATATCTTTAAGTAATAATTCTCATAATGTTAGTGGTTTAATACTACTTAATAATTCTTATTTTATTAATGATGTTAAAAATATTATTAATTATTTTAATGATACATATATTATTACTTTTAGAAATGATATTTATAAAAAATGTATAAAAAATAATTTTAATATTAAATTAATTAACAAAAATAATACTCATTTTATTAAAGAATGTATTTCTAATATTAAAAGTGATTATTTATGTTTTCTAAATTTATATGAAAATTTAGAAAACATAACATTAATTGACTCTACTGAATGCCAAACAATTTTTGATAATATTTTAAAAAGTAAAGAACATTTAAACGGTACTATTGATATTATAGAAAATAAAAATATTAGTATGGCCTATGTACCAGAAAATAATAATTATGATAAATTTTATTTGAATTTATTTTGGAAAGAAAAAATATATAATTATATTTCTAATATCAATACTAAATATAAATTATTAAATTTTAATATGCCACCAGTTTCTTTTAGTACAAGCTTTGTTGTAAAAAAGAGTGTATTAAATCATTTGAATTTTAAAAAATGGTCAAAAATGTCTTTTGAAGATTTTATACAAGTATTAGCTATATCATTATCTTATTATGGTGCTTCTGATTATCAAAGACCAATTATCGCATATGATAAAGATTATTTAATTTATAAATTTAATAATTTTGAAAATATTTACAAAACAACTTATAGAAAGTTATATACAAATAATTGCTTACCTGCAACTTTTTATGAAGTTAAAGAGACTATTTCTAATTTAAAATTACAACATACTTTTAAAAAGACATTATATAATTATCTTCTAAATCATTTTTATTATCCGATTAGAAATAGATATAGAAAATTAATTAAGTATTTGAAAAGAATTATAGGAGGATAGTTATGAAAAAAATTAGTGTTGTTGTTCCTTGTTATAATGTATCTAAATATTTGAAAGATTGTGTTGATAGTATAATTAATGCTTTAGTAGATGATATGGAAATTATATTAGTTAATGATGGTTCTACAGATAATACATTAGATATATGTAATGAATATAAGAAAAAATATCCTAATATTATTAAAGTTATTGATAAAGAAAATGGAGGTTTATCTGATGCTAGAAATAAAGGTATTGAAGCTTCTAAAGGAGAATATATAGGATTTATAGATAGTGATGATACTGTAGAAAAAGATTTATATAAAGATTTAGTTAAAAAAATTAATGAAATAAATGCAGATATTATTGCTTTTGGTGAAAATAGAATATACAAAGATCATATAATAAAGGTTAAAAGTGGTATTGACCATAATTGTAATAACAAAGAAGATATAAAGAAAGTTATGCCTTTTATATATCCTGCTGCTTGTAATAAAATATATAAAAGAGAATTATTTGATAAAGTAAAGTTTAAAAAAGGTGTTTGGTATGAAGATGTTGATTTTATTTATAGATTATTACCTTTAGTAAATAATATAAGTTATTTAGATAACTATTATTATAATTATTATCAAAGAGAAGGTTCTATTACATACACATATAATAATAAATTATATGATTTAATAGATAATCTTAATGGTTTAATAGATTATTATAAAAGAAATAATTTCTATTATGAATATCATGATGAACTTGAATATTCTTATATTAGATATAGTTATGCTACTTTTATAAAAAGATTAGCTAAAATGAAAAAAATAAAAGAATTTAATAAAGGAGTAGAACAAGTTATAAATAATGTTAATAATTTTTTCCCATCATATAAAAAAAATAAATATTTAAAAGGGAAAAAGGGGTTTTATTTAAAACATTTTAATAAAAATTTATCAAAAATAATATATTTATACGAAAATAAAATATACTTAAAATAAATTTAAGTATATTTTTATATAAAATAATATATTTATACGAAAATAAAATATACTTAAAATAAATTTAAGTATAT
>CAVCAD010000128.1:0-2158 GCA_963600145.1 Bacteroidaceae bacterium | reverse complement strand
TCTTCCTCCAATCTCCATATTTTTAACACAAAGATTAGTTGACTTAATTCTCCTTCTTATAAGCCCTAAATTAGTATTAAAATTCTCCGAAAAACTGTCCTTTGGTCCAGCAATAGATAATTCACTTTCTATAGTTGAAACGCCTCTATCAAGCTTTGCTTTTACTTCAATTGCATATACATATTTAGTACAAATAACTAAAAAACCCTTATTAACATAATCAAACATTTCATCATACTTAATTTTAATAATATTTGAAACTGGTAAAGTATTTTCTAATTTGTTAAGAGATTTTTTATCAAGTAGTATCAACTGTTTTAAAATAAATTCATCAATATGAGAACTATCTGTAAGTACCTCATTGAAAAATAAAACTACTTTTTTACCCTTTATAGACATTTCTTTAACTATATAATCTTTAGAATATTTTGTTTTCCTTTTAATGCTTTTTACTAAACTCATAAAATCACCATTATTATTATGGAATCATATTCAAAAACTATGTACTTTTTGTTATAATAAAAAAAGAGGTATATTATGAATGTTAAAATAGAAAAATTAGATCATTTTGGAAGAGGAATAACAGAAATTGATAATAAAATTTGCTTTGTCGAAAATGCACTTCCTAATGAAATTGTTAAAATTAATATTATAAAAGAAACTAAAAAGTACTATGTAGCAGAAGTAGTAGATTTTATTGAAAAGTCGCCAAATAGAATTATTGAAAAATGTCCATATTACAGAATCTGTGGCGGTTGTGATTTAGAACACTTATCATTTAAAAAGGAAAATGAATTTAAAAGACGTAAAGTTCAAGAACTACTAGTTAAATTCGCTAAAATTAATCCAACTAAAGTAAAAGAAACAGTATTTTCCGATGAATATTATTATCGAAATAAAGTAACATTTCATGGTAAAGACAAGCAACTTGGCTACTATCAAAAAGGTTCAAATAATCTCATTAAAATCGATAAATGTTATTTACTAAATTCAAGAATTAATAGTATTTTAAAAGAGTTAAATTTAACAAAAAATAATATTACAGAAGTCATTATTCGTACAAGTAATAATCAAGAAGAAATAATGTTAAAGATATCGGGTGAAGTATTAAATATCAATGAAATAAAAGAAAAAGTTGACGTTTTAGTATATAATGATAAATATTTAACAGAAAAGAAAAGAATCATTACTAGTATTGGCAATAAAAATTATTATTTATCTATTGATTCATTCTTCCAAGTAAATGAAAAATTAACTGAAAAGTTATATGATAAAGTAAAAACTGAAGTAGAAAAAATAAAACCAAAGAGATTACTAGACTTATATTCCGGTACCGGTAGCTTTGGCATTTATGTTTCAGAATTTGTTGACGGCCTTGTAACCGGAGTTGACTATTCTAAATCAAATATAAAAGATGCAAATTTAAATAAAAAATTAAATAATATTAATAACATAGAATTATAGAAAATAAAGTTGAAAATGTTATAGAAAGCTTTAAAGATATTGATATGATAATAGTAGATCCACCAAGATCAGGATTAGATCAAAAGACAATAGAAAATATTAAAAGACTTTCTCCAAGTAACATTGTATATGTATCATGTGATCCAGCTACCTTAGCTAGAGACATCAATTTACTAAAAGAATATGAAGTAGTAGAAGTTACTCCATTTAATATGTTTCCAAGAACGTATCACATTGAGACCGTAGTTTTGTTAAAATACCGCAAACCCTTATAAAATAAGGGGATTTGATTTATTCGTATGGTTTTAAAATAATAGCCATTTTTGGTTATTTTTTGAGATGATTTGACCTTAAAAAAGGGCAATCTAGTTTGTGGGAATAGATGAAAAATTTGATGTTAAAAGAATAGAGAATAATGAATAAAAATGGGAAACAATAACTGCTATAGAAAATATACTTAAATTTATAATATATTTTTAAGTGCATGATTTCATATTAAAATATGAGTAAAAGGAGTGATAACGATGAATGGAAATAAAATTATTGTACATACCTTGATCAAAAGTAATGAAAAATATTTAGTGACGAAACGCTCAAGACAGGAGACAACATATCCTGAATATTGGGATATACCTGGTGGATTAGCAGATTATGGAGAATTACCTAAAGAGGCAGTAATTAGAGAAACTAAAGA
>CAVCAD010000127.1:0-4201 GCA_963600145.1 Bacteroidaceae bacterium | reverse complement strand
ATAAATATGATTTAATTTTTTTAGATGCTGCTAAAGGACAATATATAAATTTTTTTAATAAATTTATTAATAATTTAAATAATAATGGTGTTATTATAACAGATGATTTATCATTTCATGGTATGGTAGAAGGAAATGTAATAACATTAAATAGAAATACTAAACAATTAATTAGAAAAATAAAAAAATATATAGAATTTTTAAAAAATAATAAAGAATTTAATACTAAATTTTATAAAATAGGTGATGGAATATCAATAAGTAAAAAAGTATTAATTGACAAAAAATAAATTGATATGTAAAATTAAATACAGAGTAGGTGTGATATGAAAGAACAATTAAAAAGTAAAAAGTCATTAATTGCTTCATATATATTTATGGTTGCTACTTTAATAGCTGCTGTTTTTGCTGTATCTTATGCTTGGTTTGCAACAAATGTTATTTGGCCAGATGAATCAAGCAATGAAGTAGATGTTACTACTGCAACACTTGGACCTATAACATTTTATAATGGAGAAACAATAAATGTTGATTCTGTATATCCTGGATGGTGTGAAACAAAAAGAATGAAAATTGAAGCTGAAGGTAATACAGCACCAGTTAATTATGAAATTAAATTAAATGTTGTTACTAATACACTTGTTACTTATGGAGCAAATGAAGGATATATTTCTTATAGAATTAAAGTTGTTGATTCTAATACTGATAGTAGTGAATATACTATTGATGATAGTTATTATCCTATTATAAGTGATGAAAATTTTCAAAAAATTATGATTTCAACAGGCGATGATATTCTTTTAAGTCAAACAATTGGCTTAAGTGGTAGCAAGCATGTATATGATATAGAATTTTGTTATCCAGATTTATCTACACCTCAAAATAGGCAACAAAATCAAACTTTTACTGCTTATTTAAGTGCTAATGCTTCTGCTAATGTTGGAACAAGTGCTACTGATTCAAACCCAGGTGTATTAGAAGGAGCAGGAACATCTACTGACCCATATATGATTAATTCTATTGAAGATTTAGTTGCTTTTGGTATTTCAGTAGATAATGGAAATAATTATGAAGGAAAGTATATAAAAGTTGCTAAATCTTATGATTTTAAATTAGAATCAAGCTATGTAGATGCTAGTAGAACAGACTTTGGTGATATAAATGAAAATGGTATAGTAGAACCTTTAATTACTGAACTTACAACTGCTAAAGGATTTAATCCAATAGGAGATTATGATAATAGATTTAATGGTAATTTTGATGGAAATAATAAAGTATTATTAAATTTATATATTAATAGAAAAGATACTGATTATATTGGATTATTTGCATATATTTATAATTCAACATTTACTAATTATAATATATTAGATGCTAATATTAGTGGTAATACTTATGTTGGAATTTTATCTGGTGAAGTTAGAGGAGATTCATCACTTGCTATAAGTGCTATGAATATATCTATAAATAACATTGAAGTAAGCGGAAATGTTAACTCTTCTAGTTATTATGTAGGTGGACTTGCAGGTAGAGCAAGATATGTTAAATTATCAAATTTATCTTCAAATTCAACTGTTACAATAGATGGAAATTATGCAATAACTGATTCAAGTTATATTGGCGGATTAATAGGATATTTAGAATTATCCACTCTTCAATCTTCATCTTCTTTAGGAAATGTAATAAATAATAGAAGTGCTTGTAATGTTGCTGAAATTGGAGGACTTGTAGGCTATAGTGCTAATAGTGATGTTATAGATTCAAATTCAAAAGCAGTTGTACAAAATTATTGTGGTGAAATTGTAGGAGGATTAATTGGCACATTTAGAAGTGAAGATTCTAATACAAATAAATTAACTAATTCATATTCTACTGGTACAGTTATTAATATGGCTCCAGTTAGAAGTGAAACAGATGATGCAAGCTGTCCAGAGTGTGGGTATACAGGAGGACTTATCGGATATGCTCGTAATAAAAGTACAGAAGCAATAACTATTTCTTCATCATATTCTACTAGTAATGTCACATCTAATGAATTAGACTATACTGGCGGATTAATAGGCGGAACATCTAATGATACTACTATTAATATTAAAAGTTCTTATTCAAGTGGAAATGTAGTTTCAAATAAAGGGCGTTATACTGGCGGTTTTATTGGATATGATACATTATCTACTATTACAAATTGCTATTCTACTGGAAATGTTATTTCTGGCTTTGAATATACTGATGCTATAGCTGGGGATTATACAGGAGGTTTTATTGGTAGTACCACTGGAACACTTACTAAGTCTTATTCACTTGGAAATGTAATTACTTATAATGGCTCAAAAGTAGGAGGATTTATTGGAAGATGTGTTGCCTGCACAGCATCTGATATTTTCACAGCAGGAAATGTTGTTGGAACAAATGAAGTTGGTCGTTTAATTGGATATTATGTAGATTCAGCAGGCGATTCGCAGCCTATACCAACTACTATTACAACAGGCTATTATATATCTACTCAAACTGCAACAACAGATGGAACAACTGAAGCAACATTATATGCTAATACATCTACTTATGGAACATCAATAACACCAACAAGAGATTTATTTGAAACAACACTAGCTTTTTCAAATTCATTTGAATATTATAGTAATGCTTATCCATTATTATATAAATTAGATAATGATATTGTTACTAATACTTTGCTTTCAAATCAAATACAAAAAAACTTTTAACCAACCTATGAGTGTCAATTGACACTCATATTTTTTAATTATATAATAAATTTAGTGATAGAGATGAGAAGTATTTATATTCATATACCGTTTTGTAATAGTATTTGTTCATATTGTGATTTTTCTAAGATGCTTTATAATCCAACTTGGGCTGATTTATATTTAGATGCCTTAGAAAAAGAAATAGATAAATACTATGATAATGATATAGTTGCTTCTATCTATATTGGTGGTGGTAGTCCTTCATCACTTAATATAAAACAACTTGAAAAATTATTTTCTATAATAAATAAATTTAATGTAGTAAAAGATTTTGAATATACATTTGAACTTAATATAGATGATATAACTATTGCATTACTTGAATTATTAAAACTTAATAATATAAATAGACTTAGTATTGGTGTAGAAAGTACTGATAAATATAAATTACAATACTTAAATAGAAAATATAATAAAAAACAAATAGAAAATAATATTAAATTAGTAAGAGAATTCGGATTTAATAATATAAATATTGATTATATGTATGCTTTACCTATTGAAGATTTCTTTAGAATGAAGAGTGATTTAAATAATATTATTAAATTAAAACCAGAACATATTAGTACATATTCACTTATAATAGAAAAAAATACGGTTTTATCTATTAAAAATACTACTTCAATATCTGAAGATCTTGAAAGTAAAATGTATAAACATATATGTAATGAACTTAAAAAGAAAAAATATAAACATTATGAAGTAAGTAATTTTTCTTTAGATAATAAAGAAAGTAAACATAATTTAAAGTATTGGAATAATGAAGAATATTATGGATTTGGACTAGGTTCTACTGGTTATGTAGTAGGAGTTAGATATGAAAATACTAGAAGTTTAAATAATTATATTAAAGGTAATTTTAGAAAAGAAGAGTTATTTGTTTCTAAACAAGAAGAAATGGAAAACGAATTAATTTTAGGGCTTAGAAAATTAGAAGGAATTAATTTAAAACATTTCTATGAAAAATATAATGTAATGATACAAGATGTTTTTGATTTTGAAGCAGTATTAAAATTAAACTTAGTAAAAATAGATGGTGAATACTTAAAAATAGAAGAAAAAAATATTTATATAATGAATGAAATAATCAATATGATTATTAAGGAGGTAAATTAAATGAAGGAATATAATATAGTAGCAGATAAAAAATGTAATTTAAGTATAATAAAAATGATTATTTTAGCAGTAGCAGCAGGCTTTTTTATAGCACTTGCTGGTTTCTTATCAGTTAAATGTAGTTATATGGTAAATAATATAAGTATTAATAAAATATTAAGTTCTTTTTTCTTTTCATTTGGTTTAATATTAACTGTACTTATGAAAAGTGAATTATTTACTGGTAATATTTTATTATTTATATCATTATTTAATAATAAACAAAAATTAAATAAAATATTAAAAAATTTAATAATAGTTTATATTTTTAACTTTATAGG
>CAVCAD010000126.1:0-16903 GCA_963600145.1 Bacteroidaceae bacterium | reverse complement strand
TAATACTAAATCAATATATATTTTCATAAATAAAAGTATATAAAAAAAAGACAAATAAATTTGTCGATTTTTAGTCAAAAAATGATAATTGTTTAATTTTTGGATTCTCAAGTTCATATTCTTCATTTTTTTCTTTTATAAATAATCCTAATTTTCTTAAATGATTATAATTTAAAGTTTTTTTATTATCATTATATATCCATAATTCATAAAAACAATTAACTAGTTCATAAAGATATGATATATCATTAGTATTATAGTATGCTTTATTAGCTTCACTAACTATTCTATCTAAAATAACAGATGCTACTTTTTCTTTAGAAAAACTATCATTATTACATAAACTATTAAAAAATCTTAAACTTTCTTCATTAAGTTCAACTACTTTATTAAGTAAATTTTCTTCTACATATGATGGATTTACATATTTAATATCATCAGAAAGTAATATAGGTTCTTGCTTTAAAGTTTTATTATATTTACGACCTAAAACAATAGCATTTCTCTTTCCGTAATTAGCAAACTTATATAAATCTTTTATTCCATCAACATTTCTATATCTACTTGTTATATTATCTATATTTTCAAGATAAGTTTTATCAGTAATTTGTCTATATTTATTAATGAATAAACATTTATTATTATCTTCTTTGTTTTTAATCATAACATTACTATATAAATAATTACTACTTTTATCAGTATCATTTTGAATAATAATGTTATTAAGTGCTGTATACGCATTATCTACATAAGGAACTTCAATACAATCAATATGTTCATATAAAGCATATAACCGCGGGCTACCTTTGTCCATACCTCTCCTTTCATCAATAAGTATATCAATAATTTATATAGAACACAAGGTAGTTTTTAAGACATCTTCACTATGACAAAAAGATACATAATACGCCTCATCCATAACTTCATTATTTCTTGGGTCAACTAAAGATGTTTTATTTGAATTATTACCTTTAATAAAACCACTATCTAATAATGTTTTTAAAGAAACATTTGGGTTGGTACTACTGCATGTACAAGAATCCTTAGTGCTTACTTCATAAGTAGATGTATAAATTGTATTTAATAATTGAGCATGATTACCTGCATAGTCTTCTGCTGCTAAAATGATTTGTTTTATTAAATTATCATAATCTGTTTGTTTAGTATTTTTATCAACATCTACCATATTTGTTATTACTAATGATGTAAGTAAAAAAACAATAATAATAGATGCAATAAGTTCAATTAAAGTTAAACCTTTTTTATTCATAAATATCACTTACTTTCTATATTTATTATATCAACAATAATGATATAGTCAAAATAAATTTTAACTTGAAAGATTTACTATTATATTTTATAATATTATATGAGAATAAAAAAGGGAAGATAGATATGAGGTCATTTGATTTTGAAAAAACTCCAATTACTGATATATTAAACGACATTATAATAGATGCCGTTAGTAAGGGTGCATCAGATATTCACTTTGATCCATCTAAGAAAGATTTAGTTATAAGATTAAGAATTGATGGTGACCTTATGGACTATGCTATCGTACCTTTTAAAAATAAAAATAATATTACTACTCGTATCAAAGTTATCGCAAATATGAATATAACTGAAACTAGACTTCCTCAAGATGGAGCGATAAAAAGAGAGTTAAATAATAAATTATTAGACCTTCGTGTTTCTTCTTTACCTACTAATGCTGGAGAAAAAATAGTTATTCGTATACTTGATTATAGTAAAAGTTTCCAAGGGCTTGAAACATTAGGTTTTAGTGATGTTGCATTAGGTAAAGTTCAAAAGTTATGCAAAATTCCTAATGGTATTATATTAGTAACTGGTGCTACTGGAACAGGTAAAAGTACTACAGTTTATTCTATACTACAAAAAATGAATACTGAAAAAGTTAATATTATAACAGTTGAAGATCCAGTAGAAATGGATATTCCTAGAGTTAATCAAGTGCAAGTTCAACCAGAAATTGGGCTTGATTTTGCTAGCGTATTAAGAAGTATCTTAAGACAAGATCCAAATATAATTATGATTGGTGAGATAAGAGATGATGAAACTGCTAAAATTGCCATAAGAGCAAGTATTACTGGTCACATAGTTTTATCTACTATACATACAAATAATTCACTTAATACTATTGAACGTTTAGCTGATATGGAAGTTGAAAGGTATCTTTTAGGTAGTGCTCTTATGGGAATCATTTCTCAAAGACTTGCTAAAAAACTTTGCCCTAAATGTAAAGTGCTTGCTAATACAAGCGAATATGAAAAAAATGCATTTAGAACAGTTCTTCATAAAGAAATAAATCAAATATATAAAGCAAATAAAAATGGTTGTCCAGAATGTATAAATGGTTATAAAGGACGTCTTGCTATACTTGAAGTACTTACCATTACTGAAGAAATAAGAGATGCAATTATACAATCAGTTCCTAAAGATAAACTAAGAGATTTAGTTTATAGTGGAGATGTTATTTCATTACTTGAAGATGGGCTTGATAAAGTTGTACAAGGTCTTACCTCTTTTGAAGAAATAGTTAAAATAATTGACTTAGATGATGATCTAGCAAGTAGTGATTCTGAAGCACTTAAGAAAAACTTAAGTATATCTACTGCTATTAGCGAAAAAGAAAATGAAGAATTTGAGAAAAAAAGATATGAAGAAAAAATGCTTAATGTAATGAAGAATGAAGTAAATGAAAGTAAAGCCTTAGAAACTATAGATTTCTAAGACTTTTTCTATTTCTAAAAAAGAATGAATTGTTTCTATTTTTGTGATACAATAATTTTGATTAAAATTTTAATTTTTTTATAGTCCCCTATTCTTTTTTTAAAAAACTAAAGTTTTAAAGAGGTGTTAAGTATGTTAAAATTAGAAAATATTAGTTTTATAGATAAAGATAAAGTAATACTTAAAAATGTTACTTATAATTTTGAAAAAGGAAAATGTTATTGTATAACGGGTCCTAATGGCAGTGGTAAAAGTACACTATGTAAAGTAATAATGGGAATTAATAAATGTAATGGTAATATTATATTTAATAATAAAAATATAACAAAAAGTTCAATTAATGAAAGAGCTAATGCTGGAATTTCATATGCTTTTCAAAATCCAATTAAATTTAGAGGATTAAATGTTTATGATTTACTAACAATTTCTAGTAAAAAAGATTTAACTAGAAAAGAAGCATGTCAAATTTTAACAAAAGTTGGGCTATGTGCTAAAGAATATGTTGATAGAGAGGTTAACTCTTCCCTATCTGGTGGCGAACTTAAGAGAATAGAAATAGCAACTATTCTATGTAAAAAAAATAAATTAATTCTTTTAGATGAGCCAGAGGCAGGTATAGATTTATGGAGTTTTGATAATTTAATAGATATAATAAAAGAACTTAAAAATGAAAAATATACTATTATAATAGTTTCACATCAAGAAAAAATAATAAATATTGCTGATGAAGTATTAATAATGAATAAAGGAATTTTAACAAAAGCAAAAGATAATGCTTTTGTTAAAAAAGAAAAAATTTGTTGTAAAAAGGTGAATATTTATGAATAAAGAAGAAAAAAAATTATTAAAAGAAATAACATCTACTTTTGATAGCAAAAAAAAAGTAAATAATATAAGACTTAATGGTTCTTGTATATCAAGAAATATAAATGAATTTGTTAATATAACTACTAAAAGTGATAATAAAGGAATTGATATATATGTAAAAGAAAACACAAAAGATGAAGTTATATATATACCTGTTATTGTAAGTAAAAGCGGTCTTAAAGATGTTGTATTAAATGATTTTCATATAGGTAAAAATTCAAATGTAACAATAGTTGCGGGATGTGGAATTCATAATGATGGTACTGGTAATAGTTTACATGAAGGAATACATAAGTTTACACTTGAAAAAAATTCACATGTAAAATATATTGAAAAACATTTTGGTAGTAATACTAGTAATGGAACTATCGTTATGAATCCTACTACGGAAATATATTTAAAAGAAAATTCTTATTTTGAAATGGATTCATATCAAATAAAAGGTATTAATAATACAAATAGAAAAACTAAAGCTATATTAAAAACAAATTCTACTTTAATAATTAATGAAAAAATATTTACAAATAATTATCAAAATGCTAAAACTATATTTGATTTAAAATTAAATGGTGAAAATACTAGTGCTAAAGTAGTATCAAAAAGTGTTGCTACTGAAAATTCTACTCAAACTTTTATATCAAATGTTACTGGTAATAATAAATGTTTTGCTCATATAAGTTGTGATTCAATAATAAAAGATTGTGGAAAAGTAAGTGCTAGTCCTAAAATAAAAGCAAATCATGCTGATGCAGAACTTTGTCATGAAGCAACAATTGGAAAACTCGCAGGAGATGAACTTACTAAATTAATGACACTTGGTCTTTCTAAAAAAGAAGCTGAAGAAACAATTTTAAATGGATTTTTAAAATAAAAAAGAAAGTATTACTTTCTTTTTTATTTTTTACATATTAATAGTTTCATTTACTAAATTTAAAAATTCACCTTTTATTTCTTCAAGTCTTTCTTCTGTTTTAGCCTCAAATCTAAGTGTTAATTTAGGTTCAGTATTACTAGCTCTTAAAAGAGCCCAACCATCATCAAATTCTACTCTAACTCCATCTATACTTTCATATTTATAATTTTTATTTTCAACATATTCTTTTATCTTTTCTATTATTTTGAATTTACTATCATCTGTTGTTTTTATTTTTATTTCATCACTAGAATAATATTTACTAAAGTCTTTACATAAATATGATAAAGTACTATTAGTTTTTGATAATAATTCTACCATTCTAAGTCCTGCATATATTCCATCATCAAATCCTAAATAATTATCATTAAACCAAGTGTGTCCAGAATATTCTGCTCCAAAGATATATTTATCTTCATTTATTTTTCTTCCCATATATGATGCTCCAGTTCTATACATAAAAGAAGTATATCCCATTTTATCAAGTTCATCTTTAAGCATTCTTGAACATTTTACATCATATATTGCTCTTTTATCACAAGTTTTATTAAGTAAATCTTTATACATTAAAATCATAAAATATTCAGTTGATAAAATCTTACCATTATTATCTACTATTCCAACTCTATCTGCATCTCCATCAATACCAAAACCAAAATCAAAATTACCACTTCGTACTTTTTCACTTAAAAATCTCTGATTCTTAGGTACTGATGGATCTGCTTCATGATATGGGAAATTCCCATCACTTTCACCAAATAAAAGTTCATAATCTATATTAAACATATTTAATATATCTCTAATAATTATGCATCCTGTTCCACTACCTAAATCTACAGCAACTTTTATTTTCTTTTCTCCTAAAGAAATACTATTTCTTATATTTTCTAAATATTCATCATGAATGTTATAAGTACTTATATTCCCTCTTTTAGTTTTAAAACTTAAATTATTAGTAAATTTACAAAAATCACTTATTTCTTTACCACAAGCATTTTTTCCATAATCAAAAGATATTTTAAAACCATTATATTCTTTAGGATTATGACTAGCTGTTATCATTATTCCATATTTTAAATTTAATTTCTTTTTAGCAAAATAATACATAGGAGTAGTAACTAAACCTAAATTTATTACATCACTACCACTTTCAGTTAAACCTTTAGTAAGTGCTTCAAACAAAGAGTTTGAAGATAGTCTATTATCATAACCTACAATTACTTTTTCACTATCAATATAACTTGAAAAACTTCTTCCTATTGTATAAGCAACATCTTCATTTATTTCAGTATTATATATTCCCCTAATATCATATTCTCTAAATATATTTTCTTTAACTTTTACTAAATTCATTTTTACTCCTCTCTTATTGCTTTAAACATTTTATCCCATAATTTATTAGATGAATAATTAAGAATTCCTACTTTATATATTTTAAATCCATAATGCATAAATAAATAATTAAAAATAACTAAAATTATCATTGAAATAATTAATTCTAAATAAGATATTTGACCAAGTAAAAATAAAACTGGAGCTAATATTCCTGATACAAAGGGAACAAATGCAAATATCTTTATAAATAAAGCTTTATCATAAATAGATGCGATAATCGCAAGATAATAAGCAAGCATTAGAACTAAAAATATTGGTGTTTGTAATTGTTGAAAATCTTCCATAGAAGTTGTCATAGATGCAAGAATACCTGCGAATAAGGAATAAATTAAGAATGTTAAAAGAATAAGAATAATTATTATAGGAAGTGCATTAACAATTTTATTTAACATTCCACTTTCTAAAAATGTATCTATATAACTAGAAATATTTAATCCAAAACTATCACTTAACTTTTTATCAGTAATTAAAGTTCTAATAGTTAAACCTAAGAAACTATATACTAAAAGTAAAATATTTTGACTAATTATAAATATATTTGTTGAAATAATTTTAGATAAAAAATGTGTTTTCGCAGGTACACTAGAAATAATTATTTCCATACTTCTAGAGGATTTCTCTTCATTAATTTCTGCTCCTATCAGTTGAACAGACATAACAATAAGTAAAAATATTGGTACTATAAATACAGGTATAACTATAGAAGATATCATATTTAGAAGTTCTTCATTTTCTTCTATTTCATCACTTAAGAATTCTCTTTCTATTTGAACATCACTTAATAAATTAGTTAAAAGTTCACTACTTACTTCACTATGTGATAACATCAAATTAGTTTTTGTATTATTTAATGCATTTACAATACTTTGATATAAAATAGAATCAATATAATCATATGAAATAATTTTACTAGTCATATAATTATTATCATCTATATCTAAAACTAAAATAATATCTTTAGTTTTATCATTAATAATTTCACTTTTCTTTTTTTCTAAACTAACATCTAACTTTACAATTTCATACTTTATTGTATCAGATAAATAAACTATAGTTTCATTAAAACTATCTTCAAAAAAATCAAAAGAATTTATATTATCATCTACATAAATTATTGTTGGTTTAGAAAAATCACCACCAAAAAATTCTACTATTTTATCAATATTAACAACACCAATAATTAAAATTAAAAGAATTACATTAATAAATAAAAATACTTTACTAGAGAATTTTTTCTTTAAATTATTATTTATTAAAAAAGATAATTTACTTTTCATATGCCTTACCTACCTTATCAATAAATATTTCATTAAGTGATGGTTCTTCAACAATAAATTCACTTACATTTTTACATTTTGAAATATAATCAAAAACATTTTCAATAACACTAGTATCTTTAATTGATATAATTAATTCATTTTTTTCTTTTACTACCTTTAAAACACCTTTTATCTTAGATATTTTATTTTCATCTACATCTGCGATTACTTTTATATTCTTTTTACCATAATCTTCTTTAATTTTATTAAGTTTACCATTAAGTACTGTTTTACCCTTTACTAAAATTACAAGAGAATCACAAAAATATTCAACATGGTCCATTCTATGAGATGAAAAAATAATCATAGTTTTTTCTTTTTTTAACTTTAAAATTATTTTTTTAAATAACTCTATATTTATAGGATCAAGCCCAGAAAATGGTTCATCTAATAATAGTAATTTTGGTTTATTTAAAATAGACATTATAAATTGTATTTTTTGTTGATTACCTTTAGATAATTCTTTTATTTTTCTATTCTTATATTCAGGTATTTCAAACTCATTTAAAAGTTCATCTAATCTTTTTTCTATTTCTTTTTCTCTCATAGATTTAAGTCCACCATAAAAATATGCTTGCTCAAGAACAGTCATTTTTGTAAGTAAACTTCTTTCTTCTGTTAAAAAACCTATTTTATCTTTTAAATCATAATCTATATTCTTACCATTATAAGTAATAGTTCCACTAGTAGGATTAAGTAAACCAATAATCATTCTAAATGTTGTTGTTTTACCAGCACCATTAACACCTAAAAGTCCAAATATTTCACCTTCTTTAATATTAAAAGATAAATTATCTACAGCAACTATATCGCCATACTTTTTAATTACATTTTTGACCTCTAACATCATTTCTCCTTTTCTAAAATTAATTCATCCCCAGTTTTTATATTAAATGCATTAGCATCATCAGTATCAATATGAAGTTCTAACTTATATCCTTCTTTTATTTTAACAAGAATATTAGACATAACCCCTGCTTTTTCACCTTTGATAGTTGTTTTAAATACATCATCTTTATTTATTTTTAATTTTGAAGCTGTTTCTGGATCAACATGAATATGCCTACATGCATTTATTAAACAACTCTTAACCTCTATTTTATTTTTAGGACCAATTAATATAATATTTTCTGCATTTTTTAAATCACTACTCATTCTAACAGGTGGATTAACTCCTAACTTATATGAATCCGTTTTTGATATTTCTACTTGAATATAATCTCTTACCGGTCCTATAACCCTAACTTTCTCTATAACTGCTTTATTAGTTAAAATATCTACAGTTTCATTACAAGCAAAATCATTTTCTTGAGTTAATTTATTTCTCTGAGTTAATTCATAGCCTTTTCCAAATAATAAATCAAGTGCTTCTCTATTTAAATGAACATGTCTATTACTTACTCCAACTTTTACTTTCATATCTAGTATCACCATGATTAATTATATAACAAAATAATTATTAATAAAAGAAATAAATTTATATAACAATTAAAAAAGCAATACATTTGTATTACTTTTTTAATTAAAGTCTATGTTTTCTCATAACTAATGGTGGCTCTTCATTATTTATATTAACAGTTGATAATATACCTTCTTGATTATATACAATATTTACATAAGTTCCTACTCTAAGTGGTTGAATTTCATACTTACTAATTGGTTCAAAAAAATGAAGATATTTATTACTATCATATATTCCTAAATATTTTTTTTCTATTTGATAATTATCTCCTACTACATCAAATAAGACTGTAATATCATACATATCATTATCATTATGATTTCTATTTACTAAATTATCAATATTACTTTTTTCACTTTTTCTTTCAAGACTTACTTTTGAAACTAAAGCTCTTATTTCGTTATTCATTAACTATACCCTCTCCCCTTAATTAGATTTTATCACAATTTAAGTATAAAATAAATAGATACTTTAGGTAAACTAGAATATTTTTTATTTTTAAGAAATTTGACAAACATAAAAATAATGTTATAATAATGAACCAACAAGAACTATTGTACTATTTTACAAATAAAGAAAGGATATTATAGTGGAATATATAAATAATATAAATAACGAAAATAATGATAGTTGTTATTTAATAACAGCCTGTATAAAACATTTTCAAAAAGATGTTGATAATTGTCATGAATTAACTATACTAAGATGTCTTATAGATAATTTTGCTTCTAAAGAAGATAAAGAACATTTTTATGCTATGGCACCTATTATTGTTAATTGTATTAATAATGAAGAAAAAGTTAGTATGCTTTATGAATATATATATAATAATATAATTGAATATTGTATTAATCAAATTAAAATAGGAGAATATGATAATGCATACTTTAGATATAAAAGTTGTTTTTTAGCTTTAGAAGAAATACTTGCTAAACCATTATTACAAAAAGAATTTACTAAAATTTATAAAAAAATTATTGAATAATACTATTAAAAGGGAAGATTTTATTCTTCCCTTTCATTTTGCACTTTATCATCACTTTCTAATTCTACTTCTTCTAAATCTTTACCAAATGGAACAAATTTATGTTCTGATTCTAGTGGTGTTGCTTTTTGATTATTAGGTTTAGAAATTAATTCTTCTATTTCAAATCCTTCTTTTTGACTTTCAATAAGTTTTTTAGTATCTATTGCTTTATAAGTTACAACATCATCCCTATTCTTTTCAGGAGTTTTAAATATATTATCAACTTCTACATTTTCAACTAACTGTTTATTTAATTCCTTATATTCTTCCTCACTAAGTAAATTAGGTGTTGATTCTTTCATACTTTTTTCTCTTTCAAGTCTTTTTATTTCTTCTAATCTTTGTTTTTCAAGTTCCATTCTTCTTCTTGCTTCTTCACTCTTCTTAGGATCAGGTATAAATCTATCAAAAGCTATTGGTGACATATATATCATTTGAAAAAATACTTTTGATGGTTTTTTATAAAGTAAACATAATTTATTATTAACATATAGTATAAAAATAAAATTAACTACAGGAATTAAAAATAAAACTACATACATAGGTGGTAATGAAACTATTTTAAGTAAAACAGCTAAATTATAAAGAGGTATTTTATTATAATAACCAGGAAAATTATGTTTTCTAAATAATCTTTCAAAATATATTTGTACTAAAATTATATAAATTAAAGTAAAAAGTAAAAACATTATTACTATAACTTTTATAAGTACACTAGTAAATGTAGAATAAACTACATTAAACATATCTAAATTATTAAAAATTTCACTCATATTACTTTACCTCACTTATGTATCTTGAATAAACTCAAGTAATTTTAAAAACATTCTTACATAAAGTTTATTTAATCCTTTACCTCTAAGTTTTCTTACATTTAATCTTTTTGTTTTAATATCAATATCTTTATCAAACAAAACTTTAGCACATTCTTCTTTTAAATTAGTTGGTATTAATAAATCTGATATTATTGAATTAATCTCTTCATCAAGTATTAATGAAGTAGATATTTCCATATTAGGTTCATTACATATTATTTCAATAGTTGATAAAGTAGATACTGAAGAAAATTCAATTATAAGATCATTATCACTTTTTCTTTTATTATATTCAATAGTAAATCCATCAACAAGAACAGTTATATTATTTATTAATTTAGTATTTCTAAATCTAATTTTATAATTTCTTTTTTCAGGTATTACACCAGATTTACCTTCTACTGGTTTAATTGTTAAATTATAACTATCTTTAGCATATTCAAAATTAATATTTGTTTTTAAGAAAAAACCTTCTTTATACATTTGACTAACACCATCATCTTCAAATAACATATATGAATTACTTCTACCAGGAAATATTTGAATTTCAAGTGTATTAGGTGCTTTAGTATTATTTAAATCATCTTCATTAATTACAGCCATAGGTATAATAGAACCCGCTTTTATAAATACTGGATAATCTTCATCTTTAAAGAATGTTATAAGCCTACTTTCTCCATTATATTTTTTACCTGTTTTAAAATCATACCAAACACCACTTGGTAAATATAATTTATGAACAACTCTATTCATTACTGAATCTTTAGGTGTTGTTATTGGACTTACAAACATTTCACTTCCAAAATGATATTCATTTTTATAATCTGGTTCATCAATCATTTCTGGATAATCATAGTATAATGGTTTAATTATTTGAGCACCTGTTGTTGAATATCTATAAAATTCATTATATAAATATGGAATTAATCTTACTCTTAATCTAATATAATCTTTTACAATTCTATATGTTTTAACATCCCATTTCCATGGTTCTCTTTTATAATAATCACTTTTATCTGATGCTAATCTAAATATTGGACTATATGTTCCAAGTTGAACATATCTAGTATATAATTCTGAATCTTCAATTCCGTCTTTATATCCACCTATAGCATGACTCCAATAAGAAATTCCTATATTTGAAGCAGTAGAATTAAAATAAGGTAAAAATTTTAAAGTATGCCAACTTACTTTAGTTTTTCCTGAATCTAATATTTGATATCTATGTGCTACTAAAGTAGGATTTTTAGAAAATAATATTGGTCTTCTATTTTTCATATTCAAATAATTATAAGTATAATAGTTAAATGAACATAATTTATATATATCTTCTTTATTTATATCTATTTGAAAAAAATCTACTCCATTATTTATAAGAGGTTTTAATAAATATTCTACATAATAATACATAAAGCCAGAATTATAAGGATTAATTTGAATATCAAGATTATTATTAATATTTAATTTATTTGAAAGTAAACTATAACCACTTTCTTTAGAACTTATACAGTCATCTATATTGATATTTAAACCTAAATCAATTTTATTATTTTCTAAATAAGTAGAAAACTGCATTAAATCTCCATATAATTCATTATTAATTGTATAACCACTTTCTTTTAATAATCCAAAATTATTATACCAACCCTTAGTAAGCAAGAGAGCAGATATAGGAAGTAAATTATTTTGAAAATCACCTAATAACTTTACAACCATATTTTGATTATATACTATATTTTTATTCCACCAAATTCCAAGTAAATTTCTAGATATCATAAGTGGATATCCTGTTAACATGTAATAACTTTCAAGTGCTTTATAAAAATCTTTTCTATATACAAATAAATAAACATCATCATTTTTTATAGGATTATTAACAATATTTCCATTATTATCAAATATAGGTGTATTAGAATCATCAATAGAAGCAAAACCATCAAAAGAAAATAATCCTCTTTTTATTTTTGCTTTTGTCTCAAAATCATCTAAACTAAAAGCACTACCTCCTGTATTTCTTACCTCTGGATTATCAAAATACCAAACTTTATCTGTACTTATAACAGTTACTTTTAAATTTGAATCAGGCATTAACTTATTTTGACTTCTAAATGGTTTACCTTTAACATATTCTATTTTAAAATAATCATTACTTATAAATAAGAAATTAGAATCTTCTTTTACACTAAAATTTACTTTAGGAAACATTCTATTAGTAACAATTAATGTTTTATTATCACTAAAAGTATTAGTTTGACTATATTCAAACCTTATAAGGACATTAGAAAGTATGGTAATTCTATAATTATTACCACTTATAATACTTTCGCTATTCGCAGCACTAACATAATTGTTTACTGACTGATTCATTTATAATCCCTTCTTTACTTTTTTTCTATTGTTATCATCCAATTATTAAATATTTCACAGTTAGCACTTTCAGGTTCTGGACTAGGTTTTTCCATTTTAACTATCATTGGTATTTTAAATATTTTACCAAATGCAACGCAAGTTCCTGACTGAAGTGTCTTTTGCTTTTCAACTATTTCATAACTCATATTTGGAACTATTTTTGTTATATAATCTAAATCTACAGGATGTGTAATTTTAAATATCAAGAAATTAGCACACTGACTTATTACTTGTTCATTTAATTCTGTTGGTCTTTGTGTAATTAAATCAAGTAAAAGACCATACTTTCTTCCTTCTTTTGCTATTCTTTCAAAAATATTATATCCAAATAAATTAATATCATCATTTTCAACTACATATCTATGAGCTTCTTCAAGTACCATATTTATTGGAAAACTAGCTCTAGTTTGTAAAGATCTAGTATATCTCATAAAAAGTCTTGCATAAAATTTTGTTATAGTTCTAGCAAATCTATCATCAACATCTTCTAAATTTATATTAACAATTTGTGCTTTTCTATCATTAACTCTAAGTAAATAACTTAAATATTTTTCATCAGTAATAAATTCATCAGATGTAAAGAATTTTGAATAAGGTCCTGTTGCTAATTGGTTAAGTCTTACTCTTAAACTCATTGCTGCATCATACATTTTTTCATTAAGTAAATATTTTTCAGAATATAATGTAAAATTAAAAGCATCATAAAGATTCTCAATACTATAAGGTATATCTTCATTTAACTTATTTACTACTAATTCATCATTAATAAAGTCATCTATATAATCAACTAAAAGTTTTAATTCTGCGAATTTACCTTCACTATCTATATCAAAACAATTCATAAATTTTCTTGTATATCCAACACCATTTATAATAGTATTCAAATTCATTTCATCAGTATTAATTATAGTAAGCATTTCAAAAACTTGATCTCTTATTTTTTCAGCTGTTTGTCCACTATAAAGAAGAGTTGTTATAGCTTTAGCTATAAAATGATTCTTATATGCTATACTATTTACATCATTACTAGCTATTACTTTTACAATTCTAAGAGTTTCCTCTATCATAGCAATTTGACTAAATTCAGTAGCATCAAGTAAATTTAACAAATCTTCCTTTGTAAGAAGACAAACTGGTATATTTAATAATTCAAAATTATTTTCTTTTGCATTTGTATCATCAGTAGTAATTACTTTAAAATTATAATATTCATTTATTTTATTTAAGTTTTTAAAAGCACTAATATATTCACCAAAAGAATCAAATATAAAGAAGTTTGCTTTATATGGAATTGTTGAAGAATTAGGGAAAATATTTTGAATTATTCTTGATATTCCATATGTTTTACCACTACCACTATTACCAAATATAACAGCATGATTAGAAAACATATCATCAATATTAACTCTCATAGGATAACCATTATAAATTGGGCTAATTCCTAAAGAAATACTTTTATCAGAATTACCTGTTATTATTCTAAGTTCATCTTCATTTATTATTCTAATATTAGAATCTAAACTTGGTTTTCTAAGAGTACCACCTAAAAAAACATTATCAACAAATTCACCTAAAAATATAATTTTAATATATTCTTTTGTTATTTCTTCTATTTCACCTAATATTTTTTTACTTTCATCTTCAAGTACAACATGAGTATTAAGTAAATCATTATTAAATATAGAATCATCTACAATACTAACTAAAGCACTATTTTTTGTAATTGATATAATTTTTCCAAACATAGTCAAACTCACCTCTATTATTAATAATATACTAACATAAATAGAGTTTTTTAACAAGAATAAATAATTCCTATTTTCTTTAAAAAATTATATTTTTATTAAATACATGCTTTAACTTTAATTTATCTTATGATACTATAATCACGGGAGGTAATTATGAAAAATATGCTTAAAGAATTTAAAACTTTTATTCAAAAAGGAAATGTTATGGATTTAGCTGTTGGTGTTATTATGGGTGCTGCTTTTGGGGATATTGTAAACTCTCTTGTTAATGATGTATTAATGCCTGCGATTGGAGTACTTGTAGGTGGTATTGATTTAACTAATTTATCAATTAAATTTAAGGATGCTACTATAAATTATGGTATATTTCTTCAAAATGTTATTAACTTTTTAATTATATCTTTCTGTGTATTTCTACTTGTTAAATTTATGAATAATTTAACAAAGAAACTTGGTAAAGAAAAAGAAATAGAAAAACAAACTAAACCTAGTGAAGAAGTATTACTTTTAAGAGATATTAAAGCAATTCTTTCAGATAATAATAAAAAGAAAACTAAAAAAGGGAATTAGTGATTAACTCCCTTTTTATATGCATTCAACATAAGTATCACCTAGACATCTTAAACTACACATGCATCCAACATCCATTGTAAATATTGAGTCAGTAGCAACAAACGGATATGGACAAGTAGAATCAGGATTTTCTTTAAGTACTCTAAATGTGCAGCAGCATCCATCTATCTTCTCTACTCTAAATACACTACTAACCTCATCACTTGAAACTGCTCTTGATGTTGGCATACTCCAAGGAACTCCATTTCCACTGCATGTGTAAATCATTATTGGTCTAGTATTACATACTATACAGTTAGTTCCTCCACCTAATGCAGGTCTATCACAAGAGTTTAAGCAATTATCTGGACATGCATTTGTTTGGAGTACATCTATAACCTTTAGTATTTCTGCTACACAGCTTGAACAAGTATTCTCATTATTACACATAGTTATCACTCCTTTATTACAATAATAATTTATGCATTTTTCTTTAAAAAGTGTAATACTCTTATTAAATATCAGCATATATAATAAAATTTGACCATAAATAAATAAAATGTTAAAATATCAAGCGGAGTTACAAATGAAAATAACTAAAAAGACAGCAAATTTAATTATAAATATAAATATTATTATATCTATTATATTAATATTAATAATAGTATTTAAATATATTACTGTTAAAGAAGAAGATAATATTAAGTTCTCAAATGAATATAAAAATATTGATACTAATAATAAATTTATATATAAAGATATAGATGAAATAATAGAAATATTAACAAATGGTACTGGTATTATATTTTTTGGTTTTCCTGAATGTATTTGGTGTCAAGAATATGTTATATATTTAAATGAAATAATAAATGAAGAAAACATAGATAATGTTTATTATTTAAATATTAAAAATGATAGAAATAAAAATACTCAAAGTTATAATAAATTAATTAATATTTTATCTGATTATCTTATTGAAAATGATAATAATATTAAACAGTTATATGTACCTACTACTATTATTGTAAATAATGGAGAAATTATTTATAACAATAATGAAACATCTAGTATAAATGAAAGTATTTCACCTAATGAATACTGGAATGAAAGTAAAATTAATGAATTTAAAAATAATTTAAGAAGTAATATTAAAAAAATAGAATAGTTTATTTATTTTTTATAGTTTTTATTATATAATTAATACAGGTGATTATATGGATTATCAATATATTATTATAATAGTTATTTTATTACTTATTTCTTTAATAGCAATTAAAATGAGTAGAAAAGACTTTGCTATTGAGATAAATAAATTAATTCAATGTTTAGGTGGTAAAGATAATATAATTGATTCTGAAGTTAATATGTCTAGACTTAAAGTAACACTTAAAAACATGGATATTGTTGATAAAGAAGGAATTAAGAATTTAGGTGCTAAAGGAATTGTTGAAATAGATAATCAATTAAAAATAATTTTAGGTCCTAATTCTAAACATTTAAAAAAATATATCATCGACTTAAAATGATATATTTTTTTATTATTATACATATTTCGACAAAATATTTTCTTTTTTTTTGCTACATTATTAATGGATGGTGATAAATATGAATTGTATAGATATATATTTAATAAATAATATAATAA
>CAVCAD010000125.1:0-20652 GCA_963600145.1 Bacteroidaceae bacterium | reverse complement strand
AAAGTATTAAACTTAATAAAAAATAATATAATAATGAGTAAAAATACACCTAATATAAATGATTTATTTATTAGTAGTAAAAAAACTTTAAATATAGGTCTTAATGATTATTATGATAATCCATATAAAATTATAGAAAGATATTTTTTATCATTATATGATAATATTTCTACTATAGAAGAAGCAAGAGAAATAATAAATAATATAGATATAAATGATGTATTTAAGTTAAGTGAAAAATTAATACTAGATACTGTTTATTTTTTGGAGGGTAATAAGAATGAAGGAAAATAAATATGATATTTTAGATGAAGTAGTATATTCAAAAAAATTATCTAATGGTTTTACTGTATATTTTTATCCTACAGAAAAAACACATAATTTTTATGTAACAATTTCAGTAAAATATGGTGCTGAAGTAGTTAAATATAAAAAAAATAATAAAATATATAATATAATACCTGGTAGTGCTCATTTTTTAGAACATAAAATAATGAATTTTGAAAGTTATGATATTATGAAAGCTTTAGGTTCTGTATCTAATGCTTATACATCTTATGATGTTACTAACTATAATATATTTGGAAGTACTAATATAGAAGATAATATAAATTTACTTTTAAAATTACTTTTTAATCCTGTTATTAATAAAGAAAATGTTGAAAGTGAAAAAGGAATAATAAAAGAAGAAATAGATATGAAAGATGATAATGTTTCTTTATATTTATATAATAAACTAAGAGAAAATTTATTTACATCTGGTTATCAAATAAATACTGTTATAGGTAATACTAGTGATATAGAAAAAATTACTGATACTAGTTTATTACAAATATATAATGATTTTTATGTACCTGAAAATATGTTTATGTGTGTATGTGGTAATTTTGATAAAATAAAAATACTTAATTTAATAGAAGATTTTTTTAAAAATAATAAAATTAATTCTAAAAAAAGATCTATTAATATTATAAATGAAAGTGATAAAGAATATGTTAAAGTAAAGTATGCTGAAGTAGAAACAACTTTACTTGCTAGTTATGTTTTAGTAGGAATTAAAATAAAAAAATTAAAAAAATTAAAAGATAAATATAAAGAATTATTAAGTGTTTATTTATCTTTAATAATTTCATGTAAATTTGGTAGTACTTCTAAATTATATGAAAGATATAAAAATGAAAAAATAATACATTCTATGTATAGTTTCTTAGATAGTTATGATGATTATTATGTTATAAATATATCTGCTAATGTTATAGATAGTAATTTATTTATAAAAAATATTAAAAAAGATATAAAGAAATTAAATATATTAAAAAAAGATTTTGAAAGAAAGAAAAATAAATTAATTAGTAATGTTATATTAGGATATGAAACAATAGAAGAAGTAGAATCACAAATAGTAGATGAAATTTTAAATAATAATAAACTTTTAACAAATAAGATGGAATTAATTAATAAATTAAATTATAATGATTTAGTAAATATTATAAATAATTTAGATATATCAAATTATTCTATTTTAAAACAAATAAAAAAATAATTTTAGAAGGAAGTGTGAAGTATTTATGAAAAATAATAATCGTATTATTGCTATTTTATTAAGTCTATTTATGGGATTACTTGGCACTATTCCTTGGGTATTAATGTATGTATATGGTAATATGATAATAGCTATTATGGCTGTCTTTATTGCTTTAGCTGCTTGGATAGGCTATAGTTTAGCTAAAGGTAAGGTAGATAAATATGTTCCTATAATTATTATAATTATTTCATTAATATCAATAACTATTGCAACATTTATATTTATACCTTCTTTACTTTTAATTAAACAAGGAGAAACCTTAAGTATAGAAAAAATTAAAGAATTATATGAATATCAATCATTTTCATCAGGTATTTTAAAAGATTATGTTATATCTGTAGTATTTACTTTCTTAGGTATAAGTGGTGTTATTAATAATATGAAAGATCAAATTAATGCAGGTAAAAAAATTGATTTAATGAATTATACTACTATTAATGAAAATGAGAAAAAAATTATGTATAATGCATTTAATAAATTAAATGCATTTGATAAAAATAATGCTAAGAGTCAAGATGATATTTTATCTAATATAAATGATGATAATAAAGATAGGTTATTTATGAAATTTATATATAATCGCATTATTAAAAGTTATAAAGGTAAATATTATTATAGTAAAGAAACTGCTGATAATCCTGGGAAAGCATTCTTTAAAAGACTTATAATAATTATTTTATCTATAATAATTGTATTAGTAGTTTTAACTATTATAGCTACACATTTTACTAATGAAGATAAAAATAGTGAAATACAAGAAGAAAATATAATATATAATGAAGTAATACAAAATAATAGAGTAAAATATTTAGTTCCAAATAATTGGGTAGAAGCTAGTGTATATAGAAATGATAATGTTTATTACTATACACCAGAAATAGATAAAACTGGATATAGCGGAATTATTTCTGTTAGATATGAAGACACTGATTATAGTATTTCTGATTACGAAGAGTTAAAATATGCTATTAAAAAGGCATATGAAGAAGATAAAGATGAAGATTTAATAAGTATAAATTTTAATGAATTTAGTAATGAACTTGGATATAATGTAATAGAAATAATAATGGTTTTTGATGATGATGTATATCCTACTACTGAGTATTTATATTATATAGTTGGTGATAATGAATATGGATTAGTTTATTTAACTGATCATTATAGTGATTATGTAAAAGAACCTAAAAATATTGCATATAATATGGTTAAAAATTTTGATTTTATAAAGGAAGAAGTAGATAAGTATGAATAATAATGAAAAATTAAAAATGTTAAAAGGAAATAATAAAGGAATATTTATATCATTTATAATATTTATTATAGGAGTTATTTTAATAATCGCAGGTTTTTTAATAGATGATTCTAATAGTAAAACACCTAAAGATTATGGAACTTTAATAAGTAATAAACAAGATAATACTAATGAATATGTTAAAGTTAATATTGGATATTTACCTTATTTATTTGCAACTTCAGAAGATGAATATGGTGAAAAAAATTATTATATTATTTTTGATACAGAAGGATTTCCTTATATAGCTAGATTAACTGATGTAACATATAATGTTATAAAAGTAAAATATGATAATGATGAAGAAATATCATATGAAATAGAAGGATATTTATTTAAACAAGAAGAAAAGTTAAAAGAACTTGCTATGGATGCACATAAAGAATTATTTACAGATAGTTTAATTAGTGAGGCTAATTATGAGATGTACTTTGGTAAAAGTTATTTAGATGAAACTATGACTCCTTCTTCTGATATAGTATCAATTATGATAGGAATAGGAGTAGGCACATCAATATTAGGATTTGCTATATTTATTGTATTTATTGTTTATAAAATAAGATTTAAAAAGAATATAAAAAAATATGATAAATATGAACTTGAATCTGAATTATTAAGTTCTGATGCTTTATATTTTAAAAAAGAAAATATTTGTTTAACTAATAAATATATTATATCTACATTAAAAGGTTTAGATGTTATTAAATATGAAGATATTTTATGGGCATATTATGAAAATAGAAATTTAAATTATTCAAATGTAGGTAAATATTTAATAGTTGGACTTAAAAATAAAAAGTTAATTGAACTTGCATATAGTTTTAATGATGAAGAAGTATTAATAGAAATAATGAATAAAATAAAGATGAAAAATAAAAATATTTTAATAGGATATTCAAAAGAAAATCAAAATAAATATAATGAATTAATAAAAAAACCTTAGTTTAACTAAGGTTTTTATCTATTATAGAAATCAACTATTGTAGATTCTTTAATATCTGGATTAAGTTCTTCTCTTTCTGGATATCTTAAATAAGTTCCAGTCATTTTCTTTTCATCCCAAGAAACAAAGTTTACTCTTGAAATTGTATTTTCAAGACTTTCTTTAATAGCAGGATGATTTAGTGATTTTTCTTTAATACTGATAGTATCTCCAACTTTAACTTGATAAGATGGAATATTAACTTTTATATCATTAACTTTTATATGTCCATGATTAACAAGTTGTCTAGCAGCAGCTCTTGTTTTAGCAAGACCTAAACGATAAACTATGTTATCAAGTCTGCTTTCAAGAAGAATAAGAAGGTTTAAACCATTATTACCAGCCATATGAATTGCTCTATCATAAGTCTTTTTAAATTGTTTTTCAGAAAGACCATACATAAATTTAACTTTTTGTTTTTCATGTAATTGAGTACCATATTCAGTAATTTTTCCTCTTCCAGTTCCATGCATACCTGGTGCTGTAGGCTTTTTAGCTAGTTCTTTACCAGTTTCTAAAATACTAAAACCATAACGTCTAGATTTTCTATATATTGGTCCAGTATATCTTGACATAATATAATTCTCCTTTCTCATTTTATTTTCAAAAGGCTTGTTATTTAAATATATAGGGTGTTTATTAGTTGCTTTCGCTTTGGCAGAAGTTACTTACTTATTATTTATAAACACATTATATTTTAAAAACAATACTGCCAAATGAATTACTAGTAGATTATACAAAAAAATAAAGTAAATATCAAGTTATTTCTAATTTATGTGTGAAAATTCTTTTATTATTATTAGTTATTTGATATAATTAATTTAAACGTAAGGAGGGTAAGATGAAAGAGATCATCACTAGTTTAGATGTTGGTTCAAGCAGATTAAAACTTGTAGTCGGTGAAATGCATAATGATAAACTTTATGTTCTTGCATGTGCTGAGGCTAAAAGTAGTGGAATTAAAAATGGATTAATTGTTAATCCAGATTTAGCTGTTTCATCTTTTAAAGAAGTATTTTCTAAATGCGAAGACATTTTAGGAGTAAAAATAAAAAGAGTAGTATGCACAGTACTTTCATATTATGCAGAACTTACTGTTAAAGAAGGAAAAACCACTATTGAAAGGGAAGATAAAATTGTAAATGGGGATGATATATTAAGCTGTTATCAAAGTGCTGTTTATAATATAGTATCTAAAAATAAAGAATTTGTTAATATTTTTCCAATAGAATTCTTTTTAGATGGAAAGAGCGTAGGAAGTGATCCTAAAGGTAAAAAAGGAGAAAAACTATCATGTAATTGTGCGATTTCTATAGTGCCTAAAAAGAACATTTATCAAATACTTTCTATTTTGGATTCTCTTGATGTTGAGGTTGATGATATAAGTTTTAATGTAGTAGCAGATTATTATGAATTTAAAAATAAAGAATTTGATAATACTAATGTAGCTGTTGTAAATATTGGTTCAGATTTAACAGAGGTTGGTGTATTTAATAAGGGGATATTAGTGGGTACAGAAAATTTACCACTTGGTGGTAGAAGTATTACTAAAGATATTGCGGTTACTTATGGCATTTCTAGAAAGGATGCTGTAAGATTAAAGGAAAAATTTGGGCTTGCAAATCAAAGTGCAGCAAGTATTAATGAAACAGAGGATGTATTGACAAAATCTAATGAAAATATTAAAATAAATCAATATGAGATTAGTGGAATAATTTATTCTAGAACGAAAGAAATTTTAGAATTAGCTAAGAAGCAAATTAATTTACTAACTAATAAAGAAATAAAGCATATTGTGATTACTGGAGGAGTTACAGAGGCAAGTGGTTTTGATTTAACTTTTATGGAAGTTTTTGGTAAAGATAGAGAAGTAAGTAAAATATATGAACTTGGTGTTAGAAATAATAAATATAGTAGTGTTGTTGGATTAATAAAATATTACCATAATAAGTTAAATTTCAGAAATATGATAGCATATACAATGACAGAAGAAGAACAAAATAAAATGTTTTTAGCAAAAAAGAAAATAAATAATAGTAATTTATTAGGTAAAGTATATAGTTACTTTTTTGATAATTAAGGAGTGATATAATGGACGAAGTAAATAAATTAGAAATGGATCAAATAGCAAAAATTAAAGTTATTGGTGTTGGTGGAGGCGGCTGCAACGCAGTTAATAGAATGATAGATTCAGGACTTAGAGGAGTTGAATTTATAGTTGCTAATACTGATTTGCAGGTTTTAAATACTTCCATGGCTGAAAAAAAATTGCAAATTGGACCAACTATAACAGAAGGATTAGGAGCTGGAGCAAACCCAGAAGTTGGTAGAGAAGCTGCTCTTGAAAGTAAAACAGAAATAGAAGAGGCTATAAAAGGTGCTGATATGCTATTTATAGCTGCTGGTCTTGGAGGAGGAACTGGAACAGGAGCTGTACCAGTAATTGCTCAAATAAGTCAGGAACTTGGATGCTTAACTGTTGCAATTGTTACAAAGCCTTTTAAATTTGAAGGTAAAAGAAGAATGGAAAATGCTTTACTTGGTTTAGAAGAACTTAAAAAACATGTAGATACGTTAGTAGTAATTCCAAATGATAAATTAAAAGATTTAATTGATAGGTCAACACCACTTATAGATTCATTTAGAGAAGTAGATAATGTGCTTAGACTTGCTGTTCAATCAATATCTGATTTAATAAGTGTACCTGGCCTTATAAATCTAGATTTCGCAGATGTAAAAGCAGTTATGGAAAATAGAGGTAATGCACTTATTGGTATTGGTGTTGGATTTGGAGAAAATAGAGCAGTTGAAGCTGCTAAACAAGCTGTTACAAGTCCATTATTAGAAGCAACAATAACTGGTGCTACTGATTGTATTGTTAATGTAACAGGCGGAAAAAATTTAACACTACTTGAAGCAGAAGATGCCGCAGAAATAGTTAGAGCTGCAGCAAATACTGATGTTAATTTGATATTTGGTGTTGTAACAAATAATGCTTTAGATGAAGAAGTAATTGTTACTGTAATAGCAACAGGATTTGAAGAAGAATCAGAAACATTATATAAAAATTTTCAACAAGTAGAAAATAGAAATACTAATGAATTTATTGATGATTCCGATGAACTTGATATACCACCTTTCTTAAGAAATAGAAATTTTTAGGCTAGTAAATAGCCTTTTAATTTTTATATAAATTTTTTCTTTATTTAATTTTTAATTTATGATACACTATATACAGTAGGTGAATGAGATGAATAAAAAAGGTTTTACGTTAATAGAGTTATTAGCTGTTGTAGCTTTACTTCTTTTGCTTGGTATTTTAGCAACATCAGCTATTATTAAATATTATGATATGGCAAAAAGGAAAAGTTTTATAAATGAAGCTCAAATTATATATAAAACTGCTATTAATACTTTTACAAGTAATCAATTAAAAAGTAATGATGAAAGTAAAAATATTTATTGTTATGTAAATGGAGATGAAAAAAATAAATTAGATATAAATTTAACTGATGATAAATATTATAAAATTGTATTTGAAGATAATAAAATAATTCATTTTATTGTTTATGATAGTATATATAAAGTACAAATAGATAATAGTATTGATAAAACAGAAATTATAATTAATGATGTAAATCTTGATGTAATTGAAGCAGCAGATGCAATTACTTCATGTAATTAGTGGAGTAAAAGAATATGCATAAAATAACTATTACTTCTATTATAAAAATATTAACTATAATAATAATTATTCTTATGATTACATTACCTTACATATCTAGAAAAAGAGATTTAAAAATGAGACATGAATTTTTAAATAAAGTAGAAAAATTAATATCTCTTTCAAGTTATAATAGTTATAAAATAAGTTGTAAGGGAAAAGATAAATCATATAATGATATTAATATAGGATATGATGATTTATATTATAGAATTGAATATGATGAAAATGCTAAAATTAAATATTTTGAAGCAACTGATAATAAATATTCAATATCTATTTATGACTCAAATTTAAATGATTTATTTAGTAAAATAGATTTATATCCTAATAATTATTTATATTGTGATAATATTTATTCTTTTAAAGTTAAAGGTAATCATGCTAAAGTTGTTGTTGTAGATAAACAAGTAAATAAAAATGATACTGCATATGCTTATGTTCAACCTTTTTATGGATATACAGTTATAAATTATAAATGTGATGGAAATTATTTAAATGCAGATTATAGTAATAATGTTTTATCTATTTATAATGTAAATAGCCCAGTATATTGTGAATTTTCATTTAAAAAAGAAAAATAAAACCTTAGTTTTAAAAAAACTAAGGTTTTTATATTAAAAACTTACGGTTGAATTTCTTAAAAACTTACGGTTGAAAATCTTAAAAGTGTACGGTTGGTTATTGAATTTAAAATTTATATATGCTATCATTATTTAAGAGGTGAGCGAAGAATGTCTTTAAGAAAAAGCGATTATAAAGAAAGATTAATTGATAAAAAAATAAATGAATATTTAAAAATATTTGGTGCAATTTCTATAGTTGGTCCAAAATGGTGTGGTAAAACTTGGACTAGTCTAAATCATGCTAATTCTGTAAAATATATTAATTCAAATGATAAAAAAACGTATAATCTTGCTTTATTTGATCCTAATTTAATATTAAATGGAGAATATCCTCTTTTAATTGATGAATGGCAATTAGTACCATCAATATGGGATTGTATTCGTAGAAAATGTGATGAAGATAAAATAAAAGGCAAATTTATTTTAACAGGTTCTGCTACTGAAAAAGAAAATACAATTGATCACTCTGGAGCTGGAAGAATATGTAAACTGGAAATGGAAACTATGTCATTATATGAATCTGGTGATTCTGAGGGGATTATTTCTCTTTCTGAATTGTTTAAAAATGAAGATATAATGAGTAGTAATGTAAAGGAATTAACTCTTGAAGATATAGCTAACTTAATTTTAAAAGGAGGCTGGCCTGAAAATATAAATAAAAATGCTTATGAATCACAAATAATTGCTAAAAGTTATATTAAAGATATATTGGATAAAGATATAAATGAAATTGATGATAAAAAAAGAGATAAAAGTAAGATGCAGATGCTTTTAAAGTCGCTTGCTAGAAATGAATCTACAATAGCATCTAATGAAACATTAATAAGAGATATACTCGAAAATGATTATGATTCAATTAATAAAGAAACTGTAGGTGAATACTTAAATGTTTTAAATAAATTACATTTAATTAAGAATCAAAATGCTTTTAATGTTAATGTTAGATCTAATGGTAATGTGGCAAAAAGCTTTAAAAGACATTTCACAGACCCATCACTTGCCTGTGCTTTATTAAACTTAAATTATAATAAAATGATAAATGACTTAAATACATTTGGTTTTTTGTTTGAATCTTTGGTTGAAAGAGATTTACGAATTTATTCAAGTTATAATGATGGTGAGCTTCGCCATTTTAGAGATAATGTAAGTGGTCTTGAAATTGATGCAATAGTTGTAAATAATGATGGAGATTATGGAGCAATTGAAATAAAACTAGGTGCTAATCAAATTGAGGAAGCAAAAGCAAATTTATTAAAATTTTATGATAAATCTGATAAAAAACCAAAATTTATGTGTATTATATGTGGACTTTACAATAGCATAGTAAGAGATAAAGATACTGGTATATATATTATTCCAATTAATTCCTTAAAACCATAGTAATATAATTAATAGGTAAGTTTTATTAAAAAGTTTAATTTTATATAAAAAAACTACTAAATTATTTAGTAGTTTTCACTTTTTCTTTCAAAGAATGACTTAGCATGTGAGCATACAGGACAAATTTCAGGTGCTTTTTTACCAACAACAATATGACCACAATTACGACAAATCCAAATAGTATCTCCTTCACTAGAAAATACTAGTTCATTGTTAATATTATCTATTAATTTCTTATATCTTGCTTCGTGTTCTCTTTCTATTTTAGCAACACCTTCAAATAATAAAGCAATTCTTGTGAAGCCTTCTTCTTTAGCTTCTTTTGCCATTCTGTCATACATATCGGTCCATTCATAGTTTTCTCCACTAGCGGCATCAGCTAAATTCTCAAGAGTAGTAGGAATATTACCTCCATGCAATTCTTTAAACCAAAGTTTAGCGTGTTCTTTCTCATTATTCGCAGTTTCTTCAAAAATCGCAGCAATTTGTTCATATCCATCTTTTCTAGCTTTAGATGCATAATAAGTGTATTTATTTCTTGCCTGAGATTCACCCGCAAACGCCTCCATTAAATTTTTTTCAGTTTTTGTTCCTTTTAGGTTTTCCATTTTTACCTTCCTTTCTTACATTCATTACAATAACCAGAGTATGTAATATCAAAATTTACTATTTCAAAATCATCTGGAATGTTTTTATAATTAAGATTAACTGTTTGGTATATATCAAATATTTTCTTACATTTTAAACATATAAAATGGTCATGTTTACTATGTAATTTATCATAATGATCTTTACCATCAAAAGATTTGATTTTTCTTATTTTTTGTATATCTACTAAAAGATTTAAATTTCTATATACTGTAGTTAAACTAATATTAGGAATACTTTTACTTGCTACTTCAAATACTTCTTCAGCAGTTAAATGATCTAAAGAATTATTTATTATTTCTAATACCAAATCTCTTTGTATAGTATTTCTCACAATTACCTCCTTAATAGTAATGATTGCTATTAGTCTATCATATAAATTTGAAGGTTTCAATAGAATTAATAAAAAAATCTACCGAAAACGGAAAATATATGTTATAATGCTTTCAAGAGAATAGAATATTTATCAACTATTAACAAGAGAATTTTATAATAAATCTCCTTTACCTTTATAAACAATTCTATTCTCAAATAAAATAAAAACAGCTATTAAAGCTGATTATTATAAATGATTATTTAGTAAAATTCATTTTATTAAATATATCTGTATCATAAAACTCTGCCATAGTTATCCCAAAAACTCTACATATTTTATATATATTTCTAGAACTAGGATTTTCAACTTTATCATTTAATAAAGCAAATAAAGTTGCTACTGGTATAGTGGAAAGTTCTGATAACTTATTTGGAGTAATATGGTTTTCTTCACATAATTCAAGTATTCTATTTATTATTGCCTGAGTAAAAGACATATTATTGGCCTCCTTGTCTTAATGTGATTATAACAAATTAATAAATAAAATATCTCTTGATTTCAATAAACTTTTTCGAAATCAAAATAAAGTTTTTTAAATTAGATTGACATTTAATATTAAATAAAGTATTTTAAATTTAAATTAATATAGGAGAAAAGAAATGAATAATATTATAAAAATAAATAAAGATAAAAAAAATAAAAGTAATTATATATTTATAGGAATTATTTTACTATTAGCTAGTTTAATTTGTTTTTTTATAAAAGCAAACTCTATTGAATATATTGATAAAGATGGTTTCTTACATGAAAATTTCTTTTTATTACCTTTAGGTTATTTATTTTTATTTATTGGTATTATTATAATAATTATATCAGGTATTAAGTATAAAAAATGTGTTTTGTTAAAAAAACAAAACATATATATATTTATAATAGTTATATTCCTTATTATAGTTCTTGATATATCACAAGCATTATTATTTCAAAATAGCCCTATAATAAAAATAAGAGAAAATAAAAGTAGTCTTTATTATATAGATAATGGATTAATTACATATACTTATAATTGTTTAGGTGAAAATAAAAAAACTGTATTTAAATGGGAAAAGTATTCTTGCCATATAAAAGAAGATACTTTTTTAATAGTAGATGAAAGTAAAACTATTAAAAATTTTGCTTGTAATGAAATGCTTGAAGAAATATATAAAGATGATGAATATATTTATTATTTAGATTGTGAAAAAAGTGAATATATAAAAGTATATTATACTAAAGATAATTCTAATGAAAATATAAAAGATGCTTTAAAATCTGATAGAGTTAAAATATCTGATTTAGATTTATATAATATAGATTATATTAAAATAGAAATAAGTAATTTAGATGTATCAGAAGAAATTATAGAAACAAAAGAAGCAAATGAAGAAGTAAAAGAAGAAGTAAATGAAGAAATAAAAAAAGAAGTAAATAAAGAAGAAGAAAAAGAAGTAAATGAAAAAGAAGAAGAAAAAGAAGAAGTAAAACAAATTAATGAAGAAAAAAATATTAATACTTCTTTAGAAAAAAATAATAAAAGTGAAGAAGTAGTATCTAGTCAAGTTATAAATGAAGTAGTTAAAGAAAAGACTCAAGAACAGATAAATGATGATTATAGAAAAGAACTTGAAAATAAATATTCAGTTAAAATTTTATATAAAGATGAAAATATTAATTATTTAATTAGTGGTTATATAGGTACAGAGAAATTATATGATGATAGTGAAATATATAAATATTTACAAGAAATAGATATTTCTTTAAGTAAATATCCTAGTGGTTTTTTTAAGGAAATGAAGGATAATAATGTATCTCTTACAATATATATGGTAAATAAAATAGATGGAAATTATTCTGGTATGACTGATGGAAGAAATCAAAGTAATGTAATTGTTACTATTAAAACTGGTACTTATTTATTTGATTATACTTTACATCATGAATTAATGCATTATATAGATATATATCTAACTCAAATAGATAATTCATTAAATTTAGAAGAAGTAATGAAACAGTATAATCCCGAAGGCTTTAGTTATGGAACTAGTGATAGTACATATGACTATAATTATCAAAATGCTTCTTCTGCTTATTTCATATCAAGTTATGGAAGAGAAAATTATTTAGAAGATAGGGCGGTTCTTTTCTCAGATATGATGACTAGAACTTTTAAAAAAGATTATTATAATGAAGGAACTTTTATAAATAAAAAAGCAAATTTAATAAATAATCAACTTCATAAATATTATAATTGTGTAAAAGATAATATAAAAGAACACTGGGAAAGGTTTCTTTAATGTAAACATAAATTAAAATTTTTACTAGACAAAATATATATTGTTTTATATAATATGTTTGCGAAAAAGGGGATGATTTATGTGATAAATTTTTTTGATTTAAATTCCTATAATTATGAACTTGATGAAAAGTATATTAGACAGACCCCTATTAAAAATAGAAGTATGTGTAAGTTAATGGTAGTAGATAAAGATACCAAGGAAATTATACATGATAAATTTAAAAATATTTATTCCTATTTAAAAGCAGGTGATGTTTTAGTTCTTAATGATACTAAAGTAATACCAGGTAGAATATATGGGTATAAAAAAGATACTAATGCAAAAATAGAATTATTATTATTAAATGATTTAGGTGATGGAATATGGCAGTGTCTTGCTAAACCACAAAAAAGATTAAAGGTTAATACTAAACTATATTTTTCACCTGATTTAGAAGCAGAAGTTCTTGATATTTTTGAAGATGGTATTACTAATATAAAATTTATTTATGAAAAAGTATTCATTAATATCCTTGAAGATATTGGGCTTATGCCTATACCGCCATATATACATAAAAAACTTTTAGATAATTCTAGTTATCAAACTGTATATGCTAAAAACTTAGGCTCTAGTGCTGCTCCTACAGCGGGACTTCATTTTACTAATGAACTTTTAGATGAGTTAAAAAGTAAAAAGATTAAAATATTATATATAACTTTGCATGTAGGACTTGGTACATTTAGACCTGTTAGTGAAAATGATATATTAAAACATAAAATGCATAGTGAAAGATATTATATATCTGAAACTGTAGCAAGTGAGCTTAATGAAGCAAAAAGAAAGCATAAGCGTATTATCGCAGTTGGAACTACTAGTTTAAGAGCACTTGAAGATAACTATACAAAATATAATAGTTTTAAATCTACAGATGAAGAAACAAATATATTTATTTATCCACCATATAAAATTAAATCAATAGATGGATTAATTACTAATTTTCATCTACCTAAAAGTACACTTCTTATGTTAGTATCAGCTTTTGGTGGTTATGATTTAATTAGAAATGCATATGAAAGTGCAAAAAACAATAATTATTATTTCTTTTCATTTGGAGATGCTATGTTTATAAGTAGTATTTTTAAAAAAAGAGAATTTAATAATTTATTAAAAGATTTTAATAAAGAAAAACCATATAAAATATTTGATAATTTTAAAATATATAAAGGAAATAATAATATATTATTATCTGCTCCTCATGGAAAGGATCATATAAGAAATAATAAAACTAAAAGTAGAGAATATAATACTATTAGATTAGTTAAACTTCTTCATGTATTAACTAACTCTCATGTAATGTATGTAAATAAGAATAATTCTTTAGATTATAATTATACTGAGAATAATTTATATAAAGATGAAATGAATAAATATATTAAAGAAAATAATATTAAATATGTTTTAGATATACATGGTTTATCTAATAATAATAAATGTAATATTGAAATAGGTACTAATAATTATAAAAATATAAATAATGATATAGAAGAACTTAATAAAATAATTAATATTATAAATAGTTATTTAACTAATAAAGTATTAGTGGATGATAAATTTAAATCATCTACTAATACAATAAGTAAAAGTGTAAGTAATTATGTTAAAGCTTATCAATTTGAAATATGTAATAATTATAGAAAATATAATAAAAGACCAAAAAGTTTTAAAAAATTAATATATACTTTTATTAAAATAATTGATTTATTAAATAGGGGGTTATAATGGAATTAGAATTTGATTATATAGAAAGATATGATAAGATTTTGGATATAAAACCTAATCATGGATATGATAGGGTTATACCACCAGTAAAATTTAATTATGTTGGTTTAGAGATAGAAATCGCAGTAGAATTTGATAGAGGAAGATATTCTTTTATAAGAACTATGCTTAAAAAAATAAAAGAAGCTGTAGGAGAAAATGGATATTTTACTAAAGATGGAACAATAATAGGAGATTATTCATTTGAAATAGTACTTGATCCTATGAGTATAAAGAAAACTAAAAAAATATATTCAGATATAATGAGAATAGTTAAATTTTCTGATGGTAGTATATGCTTTGATAAAGAGCATAATTGTGGACTTCATATGAATTTTAATCAATTTGATATAGAAAATATTAATGAAGCACATCAAAGACTTTTAATACTTATGAATCAAAAGAGTCAATATTTTGAAGAAAATGTATATAAAAGAAAAGTATATAATTTTGATTTTAATGAATATTTAAAATTTCAAAAAGAAGTAGGAGATAAATATGTTGCGATTAACTATCTTGATAAAAAAGTAGTTGAGGTAAGAAATATTAAAACAGGTTTATCAGCTAAATATATGGAAAGTGTTATGAGAGATATCATTAATGCTTTATTTCCAGGTTTATTACCAGAATTTAAAGAGTGTAAAGATAATAAAAGATTAATTAAAATATTTTCTTTAGCTTTTGAAGAAAGTAATAAAAAAGTAATAAAAGAAAGTCTTAATGAAGATTTATTAGTTATTAAATTTACTAAAAAAGGTCCTAAAATTATAAAAATAAATGATAAAATAAAAGAAGTTATTAAAGAAAGTGAGGAATAATATGAAAGCAGATGTATGGTTTCTTTATTCTGGTTATGTACTTGAAAAAAAGATTAAATCAGGATATATTAAGCAGTTAGTAAGTAAAGCTAAAAATGAATATAATCTAATTTTAGAAGCAAAAAGTGCTCATAATTTTGCTATTACAAGTGGAAAAGAAAATGAAATATATTATGAAGGAAAAAAATTAAATAAAGAAGATTTACCTAAATATGTAGTTATGAGAAGATATGAAATTTATTTAGGAAGACAACTAGAATTAATGGGAGTAAAAGTATTTAATAATGTACAAGCATTAACAGATGCTAGAAATAAATTAAAAGTACATCAGTTATTAGCACAACATAATATTCCTACACCTAAAACATTATATATTATTCCTAAAAGAACTAAAGTTAATTCTAGTTATGAACAAGTTGTTTCTTATTTAGGAAGTAATAAATTTGTTTTAAAATGGATTTATGGTTCTCAAGGAGCTCATGTTTATTTAGTAGATAATAGTAAAACATATGATGAATTAATTAAAAAATATGAAGGTAAAGTAATATGCCAGGAGTATATAGAATCTTCATATGGTAAAGATATACGTGCTTATGTTATTGGTGGTAAATTTATAGGAGCAGCAATGAGAAAAAGTACTGGAGGTTTTAAAAGCAATTTAGCATTAGGTGGAGATGCTGTTTTATATGATTATGATGAAAGAATAGTTAATATTGCTTTAAAAGCAGCAAAAGCAGTTAATTTAGAAATATGTGGTGTTGATATTTTACTTGGTAAAAATGATGATTATTTTGTTTGTGAAGTAAATGCAGTACCAGGATTTAAGACAGTTAAAAGAACTAGTGGTATGAATGAAATGGATATACTTTTAACATTAGTTAAAGATAAAATGAAAGAGGAAGAAAATGAATCTTAATTATAAACTTATAAAAAAAGAAAAAGATACTGGTGCTAGACTTGGAGAATTTAAAACAAAGTATGGTATACATAAAACTCCTATGTTTATGCCTGTTGGCACATGTGCAACTGTTAAATCATTATCACCTGAAGAACTTAAAGAAATAGGGGCAGATGTAATTCTTTCAAATACTTATCATTTATCTCTTAGACCTGGAGAAGATATAGTTGATAAGGCTGGAGGTCTTCATGAATTTATGAATTATAAAACAGGACCTATATTAACTGATTGTGGTGGATTTCAAGTATTTTCTTTAGCAAGTCCTAAAGATATAAGTGAAGAAGGAGTAAAATTTAAAAGTCATATAGATGGAAGTAATTTATTTCTAACACCAGAAAAGTCAATTGATATACAAAATAAATTACATAGTGATATAATGATGTGTTTTGATGAATGTCCTCCATATCCTGTTACTCATGAATATATGGAAAATAGTATTCAAAGAACATATAGATGGGCACAAAGATGTAAAAAACAAAATAAAAATGAAAGCACACAAGCATTATTTGGAATAGTTCAAGGTGGAGAGTTTGAAGATTTAAGAAAAGAAAGTGCTTTACTTACAACATCCCTTGATTTTGATGGCTATTCAGTTGGGGGTGTAAGTGTTGGTGAAGATACAGAAACTAAATATAAAATGATAGAATATGCAACTCCTTACTTACCAGAAGATAAAATAAGATATTTAATGGGAGTAGGAGACCCTATTGATATAATAGAAGGAGTAATTAGAGGTATAGATATATTTGATTGTGTTCTTCCAACAAGATTAGCAAGACATGGAAATGTACTTACACTAGATGGTAAAATGAATTTACATAATCATAAATATAAAGAAGATTTTACCCATCTAACTAATGAATGTGATTGTTATACATGTAAGAATTATACAAAAGCTTATATAAGACATTTACTTGTTTGTAATGAAATGCTAGCTAGTAGATTACTAAGTATACATAATATAAGATTTTTAATTAAATTAACTGAAGATATTAGATTATCTATAGAAAATGATACATTACTTGAATTTAGAAATAAATTTGAAAAAAGATATTTAAAAAAATCAGAGAAAAATCTCTGATTTTTATATAAAATTAAAAAAATAAAAATTAAAAAAATATAATCTTGTAAAAAAGATTAAGATATGATATATTTTTAAATAGAGAATAGATAGGGTGATTACAAGTGATGGATTCAAATTATGAAACAATAAAGAGTTTAGTTTCTCTTCTAGTTAGAAAGAGTGGTTTTAATATTGATGAAAATGTTGCTTCTTTAGAACTTGAGAAAACTGAAAATTTAATTAAAAGTTATGAAGAGGATTTAGTATATGTTTCGGATCCTGAAGAAAAAGAAATGATGGAAAGAACTCTATCACAACTTAGAGAAAAAAGAGAAGCTTGGAAAGTTAATTCTGAAATAGTTGGTAAAACTATTTTAAAAAAATATATAGATAAAGAAGATATTAATTCTATAAAAAATGAACTTGAAATACTTAAAAATAATGCATCTTGTTTTAGAACATCTGGTGAATCTTTAATGAGTTATATTTATAGAGAAATATTTGTTTCTAATAAAAAGATAACTCAACTTGAGGAAAAAATAAAAGGTAATAAATATTATAAAAAAGAAGATAAAGAAATAGATGAATCTTTAATTGAATATTTAACTAATAAAATAAATGATTATGATAAAGAAATAGAAAATATAGATATTGAATTAAATAAATTTAAAGATTTAGAAATTAAAGATGTTAATGCTCTTAATAAGATTAAAAAATATGAATTAGAAGAAACAAAAAATCTTGAAAAAGTAGATAAATTATTTGAAATATCTAATCAAAAGAATGCTTCTATAGAACTTTGGGAAAAAGTTAATAATATTAAAAGTAAGTTAACAGAGAAACAAGATATTATAAAAAATTATGTAAATAAATTAGAAGATAATTTAAAATTTATTAGAGATAATCATATAGAATATTCAAATAAAAAGAAAAAATTAACTGAAGAAGTTAATAAATTTAGAAATTTATTAATAGGTGCTAGTGAAAAGATAAGTAAAAATGATTACTTTGATTATGCTAGTAAAATGATAGATGAAAATGAACTTGAACTTACTAAAGAAAAAATTAATGAGCTTAATAATAAAAAAGAAGTTATTTATGTAGATGTTAATGAAATAATTGAAGAAATAAAGAAAGAATGGAATAAAAAATCTTTTACTAGTTATTATAAAGAATATGATAAAAAAAGAGAAGATGATATTTTAATTGATGATTGTGAAGAAGATATAATAATTGTTGAAGATGAAATTGAAGCAATTTATGAAGCTAGGAAAGAAGAAGAAAATAAAAAAAATAAAATTGAATTAGAATGGTAAAGGAATAAGGAGGGAATTATGAATTATAAAGCACTAGAAGATTTAATTAATATTTTAGTAAGAAAGTGTGGTACAGAACTTAATGCTGATATAGCAAAAAAAGAAATTGTTATTCTTGAAAACAGATTAAAAAAAGTTAGAAGTGATATTGAGTCTTTAAGAGAATATATTTCTAATAATGATTATAAATATACTTCTAAATATGAAAAAGAAAATTCTTATATAGAATTATTAAAAAGTGATATTGATAATCTTGTTAATAAGAAATCAGAATGTTTATCTGAACTTAAAGAATATGAAAAATTAGAAGAAGATGGTGTATCTCATATCGAGTCTTTAATAAAAGAAAAAGAGGCTTTAGAGCAATATGCTAATTGTTTAAATAGAGATAGAAATTATTTCTTATTAGAAAAAAGTAGTAAATATGATGAATATAATAGTAAGTATTTAGAAGTAAAAAATAATTTAAATAATGAAATTAATGAGATAGAAAAATATAATTTACTTTTAGAACAAGCTAAAGAGATAGATTCTGAATTAGAAAAATTAAATAAAGAATATGAAAATATTACTTCAGTAAATAAAGAATTTATTGATGTTAGTGATAAAGTTAAAGATGAATTAAGACTTGAAGAGTTATTAAATGAAGAAAATATTTTAATAAATAAAATAGAAAAATGGCAAAAAAATCCTGAATTAATAGGTAAAACTATTTTAGAAGAATATAATAAAGGAACTACTATTGAAGATGTAAATCCTCTTATAGAAGAATTAATTGAATATGCTAATAATGAATATAAGAAAACATCTATAGAAGTTAAAGAATCTAATATATTTGGTACTATGGATAAATATAATAAAAATATTAATTATATTAGTTCTGAAGTATCAAAAGGTTCATATAAAGATTTAAATAGACAAGACTATTTAAGTACAATTAAAGGTTATCATAAAGATAAACTTAAATTAAATAAAACAGAATTAGAAAATTTATATAAGAAAAAAGAAGAATATTCATCACTTATAAATGTAATTACTTTATTAAAAGATGAAATAAAGAAAAGAAGAATTAATTCTCAAAGAGAATTAATATCATATGAATCTAGGTTATTTGATGCTAATATGGTTAATATTAGTGAAAGTGATATGAAAGAATTTGATAAATTAATTAGTAGTATTAAAGATGAAATAACTGAAAATACTAATTTAGAATATGAATATAGTATTGATATAGAAAATTATGAAGAAAAATTAAATAATATAGAAAATAGAATATCTTCTTTAGAAAAATTTATTTCTACTTTTGAAGAAAAAGTTAATAATATAATGATTAATTCTCCTAAAAGTGGTTTTGTAGATAGTAAAAAGTTATTAAATGATAAATTATTATTAGTAGAATATGATAATAGATTAAAATCAATTTCTAATCAACAACAATATTTATATGTAGATTCAAAAGTAATTAAAGAAGAAATTATGAATTTATGGAATGTCAAAGATGAAGATAATATACTAGGTGATGAAATAGAAGATTATACATATGAAGAAGATATACATGAAGAATTAGAAAATGAACCAGATGATATATTAGTTATAGATGATATTGAAGATAAAGAAGAAGTTAAAAATGAAGAAAATAAAATAGAAGAAATATTAGAAGATGATACTTATGATATTTTTGAAGATTCAAATTCATTTATGGAATTATAGTAAAATTAATTAATAAAAAGAAATCAACTTTGATTTCTTTTTAAAATTACTTGTAGTTTAAATGTGGCTTGTGATATCATATTTATAAAGTGTAGGAGATAG